>JBJMQN010000310.1:0-10345 GCA_045802665.1 Myxococcaceae bacterium
CAACCGCCCCATCCCGCACTCGGTGAGCAGCGCGACCTATCTCGGCGTCGCAGCGTGGTGGGACGATCTCGAGGACACCACCGGCACCGTGGTCAGCTCCAAGGTCTTCAACACCGCCCCCAATCGCGAGTTCGTGATCGACTGGAACGGCGTCGTGGCGTACCCCACGGTCAGCAAGTTCAACTTCCAGGTCCGCTTCTTCGAAGGCTCCAGCCGGATCCGCATCTCCTACGGAGCCGCGACCCCGAGCACCGCGAGCGCCTCCGTCGGCATCATGGGCGGCCCCGGCGTGGGCGTGGCGGGGCTGACCTGCACCACTGCCACCTCCGGCAACTGCACGACGACCGCCTTCCCGGTGTCCAAGGATCTCGAGTTCGCGCTGCCCGCGGACCTGGCCGTGGGCCAGCTCGGCGGCGACGACACGGCCTACGCGGGGGTGAACTACCGCGCCACCGCGGTGCTCTCCAACGTGGGCGGCACCACCGCGTTCCAGCAGTCGGTGCGCTTCTACCTGTCCACCAACACGACCATCGAGCCGGGCACCGATCCGGTGATTGGCGACTCCACGGCCACGGATCTGAACGCC
The DNA here is from genome assembly GCA_045802665.1 of Myxococcaceae bacterium. GTDB lineage: Bacteria > Myxococcota > Myxococcia > Myxococcales > Myxococcaceae > JBJMQN01. Next base: position 587 of record JBJMQN010000310.1, read on the forward strand.
GGGCAGAGCAAGACCGTCGTCGCCACGGGGCCCATCCCGGTGGGCACCGCGCCGGGCAGCTATTGGCTGCTCGCGAAGGCGGACCCCAGCGGAACGCTGAGCGAGCCGGACGAGAACAACAACGTCGCCGCGGCCGTGCCCCTCATCGTCGGTGCGCCGACGCCGGATCTGCAGCCCTCCGGCATCTCCACCACCGCGACCACCGCGGTCCCCGGTCAGACCATCACCGTGAACGCCAGCATCAGCAACCCCGGCAACGCGGCGCTCTCCACCCCGGTGAAGTACACCTTCCTGCTCTCGGACAACTCGGTCGCGTCGTACTCGGACTTCGCGTTCACCAACCCCGGGACGCTTTCGTCGCTGCCCGCTGGCGGGACGACGCAGGTCAGCCAGCAGCTCACGCTGCCCAACGATCTGCCCGCGGGCCGCTACTGGCTGGGCGTGTGCGTCGACTACGACCCCTCCGCGAACCCGACCTCCACGCTTCAGGAGATCTCCGAGGTCAACAACTGCGCGACCACCAGCTCGGGCTTCGTGGTGTCGTCTGGCGCGCTGACCGTGCTCTCGACGTCGCTGCCGGGCGCGAGCCGCTACTCGCCGTACTCGGTGCACCTCGATGCCACGGGCGGCAACGGCTCTTACGCCTGGTCCCTCTCGTCGGGGGCGCTGCCTTCGGGCATGACCCTCACCGCGCAGGGCGTGCTGCAGGGCTCGCCCTCTCAGCCGGGCGCCTTCGGGTTCCAGGCTCAGGTCATCTCCGGGCAGGAGACGAAGACGCAGGACCTGACGCTGAACGTGACGGACAGCAGCATCCCGCTCGCGGTGGCGGAGCAGGATCTGCCCACCGCGGAGTTCGGCAAGGCCTACGCCGGTCACCTCATCGCCATCGGCGGTAAGCCGCCGTACACCTGGACGCTGAACCAGAGCGACAGCAAGATCCCGAATGGCCTCGCGATGGCCTCCGACGGCCTCGTGGAAGGCCGCGCGACGCCGAGCACCGACGAGATGAACGCGAACCCGCAGCCGTTCGTGTTCTCCGTGGTCGTCACCGACAGCGCGGGCGTACAGGCGGCGCGCGAAGTGAAGATCAGCGTGGCCAAGCCCACGCAGCTTCAGGTCGCCACCACCGCGCTCCAGACCGCGTACATCACGCTGCCGGGCAAAGAGGCCAAGCACTACACCCAGCGCCTCGACGCGATTGGCGGCGCCGGCGGCTACGTCTGGCGCGTCGAACGCTTCCAGCAGCTCGCCCAGGGTCCCACCGAAGCTCCGGGCCCGGTCCTCACCGAGCTCCCCGCCTCGCTGGGCCTGTCCGTCGTCGCGGACGCCACCGGCACGGTCTCGCTGGATGGCGTGCCGGCTCAGGCGGGCCTCTACGCGCTGACCCTCCGCGTGCGCGACAGGAACGGCGTGGAGGATGCGACCACGCTGACCCTGCTCGTGAGCTACGACGAGGCGCTGGCGGTCACCACCACGGCGCTGCCGGACGCGTTCATCGGCCGGCCGTACAACGCGCGGATCCTCGCCACGCAGTCTGCTCAGAACGTCAGCTTCAGCGCCGCGTGCGTCGAGCAGGCGGGGGCGGATCTGCAGAACTTCTTCTGCGCGCAGACGGACGAGAAGCAGTCCGTCCCGGCCGGGTTGTTCCTCGGCGCGGACGGCACCATCTCCGGCACGCCTGTGGCTCCGTCCACCTGGGACGGCAAGACGCCGCAGACCTTCAGCTTCCTCATCAAGGCGCAGGACGTTCAGGGGCGCTACGACGTGCGAGGCCTGTCGATCCGGCTGCACCCGAACTTCGAGGACCCGAAGAGCGGTTGCTCGGGGACGGGGATGGGGCCGGAGCTGTTCACGTTGCTTCTGCTCGGCGGGATGTCGCTCCGCCGGCGCCGCGCGTCGAAGTAGACGCGGTGGATGGCCGCTCGCGCGGGGGGTGCTCTACAGCCCCGCGCGCGAGGAAACCTCTGTGAAGCCCGGCCGGGCGCTTCGCATTTGCTTTACAGGGGATCCCCATTCGGGGAAAAGACTCTGAATGAAGAAGCTCTGGCTCCTTTTGGGCTGTGCCGCCGCCGCGTGTACCGCGGTGCTCGCGCCCTCGTGCAGCAGCGGATCTCCGAACCTCTGTACCGACAATCAGGTGACGTGCGAGTCGCCCAACACCTGCGACCCGACGGACGGGCTCTGCAAGTGCGGCGGGCGCGGCGGCGTGGTCTGCCCCGCGAACTTCACCTGTGACGTCAACAGCAACACCTGCGTGAGCAGCCTCTGTGCGAACAAGGAGTGCGCGAACCAGACGTCGTGCGACGTGAACGACGGCAAGTGCAAGTGCGGCGGCACCGGCGGGGTCGAGTGCGGCGACACCGAGTCCTGTGACCCGGTGGCGAAGAAGTGCCAGGCGCCCACCGATTGCCGGCAGGTCGCGTGCCCCGCGAACCAGACCTGTGACAGCTCCAACGGGCAGTGCGTCTGTGGCCAGGCCACCTGCGCGACGGCCCAGTTCTGCAGCGTGGCGGCGGACACGACGAAGACCTGCGTGGACTCGCAGTGCCGGGGCGTCGCGTGCGTCGGCACCAACGGGTGCGATCCGAACGACGGCACCTGCAAGTGCAACGGCGCCGTCTGCGCCGCGGGCGAGGCCTGCCAGTGCCCGGCGAACGCGGACGGCGGGACGTGTGCGGACACCGCTCGGACCTGCCGGCCTTCGTCGGCGTGCAACGGCGTCACCTGCTCGGGCGGGACCAATTGCGATCCGGCGGACGGCCAGTGCAAGTGCGGCGGTCCGGGCGGACCTGCCTGCGGCGCGGGGCAGATCTGCGCCCTGGGGCCTCCGGCGCAGTGCCAGGGCGGCAACCAGTGCAACCTCGCGGACGGCGGCGTGAAGAGCTGCACCGGCGGCACCTCGTGCGATCCGGAAGACGGCGTCTGCAAGTGTGGCGGCCGCGGCGGCCAGGTTTGCACCGCGCCGGTGGGCACGGACCCGGGCCAGGTGTGCGTCGCCACCTCGTCGTCGAACAGCTGCAAGAAGCCGTGCGATCCGCGTAACCCGGACTGCCCGAACGGCACCTACTGCTACTTCGACTCGTCGGCGTCCACGCCGGTCGCGTACTGCGCGGCCCCGTCGGGGAGCCAGACCGAGGGCGCCGGGTGCCAGAACGCCACCGCGTGCTTCAGCCAGACGCCCGCCCCGCATGCGATCCACTGCCTGGGGCTCTCGCAGGGCACGTTCGGCATCTGCCGGTCGTACTGCGACTTTCAGGCCGGGGACACCTCCTGCGCGCAGCTCCCGCGGCCGCAGAAGTGCCTGCAGCTCGCCAACGCGCCGGCGAACGTGGGCTACTGCCAGCCGCAGTGAGGCGTTGAGCGGAGCTCCTTCCGGCCGTCTCCAGTGATGCTGGGGGCGGCCGGTTTCATTTTGGGCGCGCCCGCTCAACCTCTCGACGCTCGACGCATTCTACGCTATTGACTCGAAAATCAATCGCAGCCTGAAGGAGCGTTCCGAAGATGGCCCCGACCCTGTCGAATCCGTTCACCGAGGAGCACGAGGCGTTCCGCAAGACCGTGCGCCAGTTCGTGGAGAAGGAGATGACCCCCCACGCGCTGGAGTGGGACAAGGCCGGCATCTTCCCGCGCGAGCTGTTCAAGAAGGCGGGGGAGCTGGGCTTGCTCGGGATCAACCATTCGGAGAAGTACGGCGGGTCTGGCCTCGACTACTGGTACGTGACCGCCTTCGCCGAAGAGCTCGTGCGGAGCCAGAACGCCGGCGTGAACATGGCGCTGCTGGTGCAGAGCCAGATGGCGACGCCGATCATCAACGAGATCGGGACGGATGAGCAGAAGCGGGAGTTCCTCGCGCCGGCGCTCACCGGAGAGAAGATCGCGGCGCTGGGCGTCTCCGAGCCGGGCGCGGGATCCGACGTCGCGAACATCAAGACCACCGCGAAGCGCGTGGGCGACGACTACGTCATCAACGGCAGCAAGATGTGGATCACCAACGGCACGCGCGCGGACTTCATCACGCTGGCGGTGCGCACCGGTGAGGCGGGCTACGGCGGGATCAGCCTCGTCACGTTCCCCACGGACGTGAAGGGGTTCCAGGTCTCCAAGAAGCTCGAGAAGATCGGCAACCTCTCCTCGGACACGGCCATCCTGTACTTCGAGGATTGCCGCATTCCGCGCCGCTACGTGCTGGGCGAGGAGAACGAGGGCTTCTACCACATCATGACCAACTTCCAGGGCGAGCGGCTGGTGGGCGCGATCAGCACCACCGCGGGCATGGAGCGGATGGTGGACGAGGCGATCAAGTACGGCCACGAACGCGAGGCGTTCGGCAAGCCGATCATCAAGTTCCAGGTGTGGCGCCACAAGTTCGTGGAGCACCTCACGGCAATCGAGGCGGCGAAGCGGCTCACGTACCACGCGGTGGATCTGTTCGACCGCAAGGAGAGCCCGGTGAAGGAGATCTCGATGGCGAAGCTGTTCGCCGGAGATCTCGCGCAGCGAGTGGCCTACGACTGCCAGCAGTTCTACGGCGGCATGGGCTACATCGAAGAGACGCACATCGCGCGCGCCTGGCGCGACATCCGGCTCATCACCATCGGCGGCGGAACGTCCGAAGTGATGAAAGAGATCATCTCGAAGCTGAGCGGGTTCTAAGCTCCAAAGGAGCATGGTCCTCCTGCTCCAGCTCATCGTCCGGCTCCTGCGGCTGCTTCTGGGCAGCAGGGCGGACAGCATCGTGAGCGGGCTTGCGCAGCAGCCGCTGACGCCGATCCACAAGTACGCGTTGCCGGAGGCCCCGAAGGCGCTGCTCGTGGAGGGGACGCCGACGGGCGACTTCAAGGTGCTCGTCGCCGACATGCTGGAGGGCAGCGCGCTGTTTCCGCCCGCCATCCGGCTGGAGCAGGTGGAGGGCGGGATGATCCTCGGCGTGGTGACGGGCTCGGCCGCGCCGGACGACTCGGGGACGCAGCCGTGGGAGACGTTCGGGCGGGTGCTCTCGTCGCACGAGGGCATCGCCCGGGTCTATCTCGCGTCTACGGGGCCCTCGGGCGCGCACGTCGCCAGCGTCTACGAGAACGGGCTCATCGCAAGGCAGCTCTCAGCGACCGATGCGACCTGGCCAAAGCTCCTCAGGCAGGCGCTCACCGGTCCCTTCGCCGGGAACGCAAAGCCGACGGGGTCCACCTGAGGCTGCCCGCTGGACGCTCAACGCGAGCCCCTCAACGCTTCTTGAACAGCGCCTCCGCGGCTGAGAGCACGGAATCCTTGTTGGATCCCGGCCCCTTACCGCCCTCGCCGATTTGAAAGAATTCGCAGAAGTTCGCGTCGTCCTTATCGGCGGGTACTTCCGCGAATGGCTCCTTGCATCCCTTGGCGACAGTCTCGTCGAAGTGCCGGCAGTGACGGCACGCGTGCAGCTCCGCCTCGCACGACGGGCAGGTGTCACGGCGTCCCACCGCATTTCCGACGATCGCGAGCTCCTCGCCACAGTTTCCACAACCCGGCATGGCCGGGAGATATACACCGGCCCGAAAAAAGGGCCGAAGCGCGGTCCCGTCCGGCCGCCTGCCCTCACCACGGAGTCGTCTGAGCCATGAAGCGTCTGCTGGTCCTCTCGTCATTCGTTCTCTGCTCGTCCGCCTTCGCCGCCGACGCGATCGATCTCTCCCTCGCCGAGTTCAAGATGTACCGGCACTGGCAGGCCGCGATGGCTGACGCGCGCGTGCAGAAGATGAAGCCCGAGGCGCGCGATCCCGCGATCGCGAAGGACGCGAAGTACAAGCTCAAGGACATGCAGGCCGCGGTGCAGAAGGGCGAGGCGGCGGGCGACCTGAAGGCCAAATGCGAAGGGCTGCTCAAGGAAGCGTTCGACGCGGGGCCGGCGAAGGGCCTCGTCCGCAAGGTGGACGTGGACGCGACCGTGGAGCACGCGGTGGCCTACGTCGAATGGGCGAACGAGAACATCCAGAACGCGGAGGAGGAGGCGTCGGTGCTCGCCGCGCAGACCAAGGCGTGTCCGATCCTGTCTTCGGTGCAGCTGTGGGCGACCGACAAGTCGAACCCGAAGGCGCGCGTGTGGCAGGGCCTCATCGCCGCGGACGCGGCCGCGAAGATCAACGTGGAGCGCGCGAAGGACTTCGCGGACAGCCGGTACATCAAGCTGTTCGAGAAGGTGAAGAACGTCGCCAACGGCGACGACCTGTCGGCGGACGGGACGAAGTAACCCCAATCACCCCGAGAGCGGAGTCGAGGGGCCGCGGCCGCCAGTCGGCTACTTCGCGGCGCTGATGGCGGCCATCACGTGGTGGCCGTCGTCGATGCCAGACGTCGCATCCACGAGCTGCTGACGGAGCCGCCAGTAGAGGTACAGCAGGTACGCGCCGAACGCGGAGAGCACCGAGCCGAGGATGCAGAAGAGCTCGAGGCCCTGCCAGCGGTTGGCGCGCTCCAGCACTTCGCGGCGCTGATCGAAGGTGAGCAGCTGCGCATCCGCGTGGCGCGTCTCGAAGGACGAGGCGTACTCCTGGGCCTCCGCGCTGCCGCGGGCCATCAGCCATTCACCGTCAGTGCGGAGCGTCTTTGCGCGGATGTACGCGCCCACCGCTCCCGCGGCGAAGGCCACGCAGACGACTGCGGCGATGGTCACGCTCCGGGACATGGACACCACGCTCCTCCCTGACGCCGCCACACTTCTGTTTCAGCGGAGTCGGATGGTAGGGAGGGGGTCCGACATGGGCAAGGGCTACACCCCCAAAGATCACTTCTTCAAGCAGGCGAAGGCGCAAGGATTCCGCGCGCGTTCAGCGTTCAAGATCGAAGAGATAGCGCGCCGGTTTTCACTGGTGAAAAAGGGTGGGCGGATCCTCGACATGGGCGCCGCTCCGGGCGGATTTCTCCAGGTGCTCGCGGACATCGTGGGCCCCTCCGGCCTCGTCGTCGGCGTGGACCTGGTCCCGATCAAGCCGTTCAGCCAGTCGTATGTGAAAACCGCGGTGCTGGATGTGCTCGCGGACGACTTCGACAGCAAGCTGAAGGCGCTCTACGACGGACCGCTGGACGCGGTGATCTCGGATCTCGCGCCCAAGACCACCGGCATCAAGACGACGGACGAGGCGCGCAGCCAGAGGCTCGCTCAGAAGGCGCTGGACGTCGCCATCGAGCGCGGCAAGCCCGGCTCGCACTTCGTCGCGAAGCTCTTCATGGGCGGCGACTTCGAGCAGTTCCGCTCTGCGGTGAAGGCCGCCTTCGGCGACGTGAAGATCGTCCGCCCCGAGGCGACGCGCGGGGCGAGCATGGAGATCTACATCGCAGGAATCGGCAAGAAGGGCGGGTAAGGTCGGGCGCACTTTATGCGCCGACTCGCACTGTCCGCCGTGCTGCTGGTTTCCAGCTTCGCCACAGCTCAGGAGGATCTCCCTGACGATCCCTGGCCCGAGGTCGTGGCCGCGATCAAGGACCAGCGCTACACGGAGGCGACCGCCGCGGTTGAGCTTCGGCTGAAGCAGGCGAAGGCTAAGAAGGACGTCCCCAACTGGACCCGCGCGCTCGTCCGAAGGGCGGATCTGCAGCTCGCGATGTCCCAGTGGCGCGAGGCGGCCGTCGCGCTGAAGGCGGAGAGCTGGCCGGACGATCCCACGTCGCGCGTCGTCCTGGATGTCGCCTACGCGAACGCGCTGCTCGGCTACGCATCGAGCGAGGGCTACGAGCTGCGGCAGCGGGAGCCGCTCGGCGGAAAACGATCGGACGATCTGTCGAAGTGGACGTTCGACGAGGTCACCGCCGAAGCCTTCTCCGTCCTGAACGACGCGTTCTCGCTGCGCTCGAAGCTGGGCGAGCTGAAGGCGATCGCCTCCTACGTGCGGCCGAATGATTTCCCCAATGGGATCCGCAGCACCGCTCGGGATGCGCTCAGCTACCTGTACGCGGAGGCGCTGGGCGATACCCAGTATTGGAGCGCGGCGCAGAGCAACGGGCTGGAGCTGCTGTCGACGGATGAGCTGCTCGCCTCGCCGAAAGATCCGGCCGCGGTGCTCGCGGATCCGGCGGCGCATCCGCTGCTCAAGCAGGCGGCGGTGTACTCGGATCTGCAGAGCTTCCACAGCAACGCGGGGAGATCCGAGGCTGCGTTCGAGGCGCGGCGGACCTGGCTGCTGTCGCTGCACTCCCATCTTCAGAACGAGGACGATCAGGCGCGCATCGTGGCCGCGCTGCAGGACGCAATGAAGTCCATCGCCGGCAAGCCGTGGTGGGCGATGGGCGAGGCGACGGTCGCGCAGCTGCTTTACGAGAGTGATCCCGTGAGCGCTCGCGATCACGCCGCCGCCGGTGCGAAGGCGTTTCCGGACAGCGTGGGTGGCAAGAAGTGCGGGTATCTGAAAGCGATCCTCGAGCAGCCGATCCTGATGCTCAAGACGATGTCGTCGGACGGCGCGAAGAAGCGCTCCGTGCTGCTGACTCACCGCAACGTCGAGAAGGTGTACTTCAAGGCGTACCGGCTGGATTTCGATGCCCGGCTCCACCGCCCGAACGAGAACCTGTTCCCCGAGGGCGAAGCGTTGCGGAAGATCGTGAAGGATCAGCGCCCTGTCGCTCACTGGAGCGAGCAGCTGCCGCCCACTCCGGATCTTCGCCCCCACCAGACCTTCGTCACGCTGCCCTCAGTCGAGCCGGGCGAGTACGCGATCCTCGCCTCGACCAGCGAGGATCTGCAGGCGAAGGGCTCGCTGAACTTCGGCGTCAGCATGCTGATCTCCGATCTGGTGGTGCTGACCAGCGAGGCCGGGAAGAACGTGGAGGTGACCGCGCTCTCCGGCGAGACCGGGCAGCCGGTGCCGGGCGTCTCCGTGCAGCTGCTTCGGCACGACTGGGATCCGGCGAGGTACGCGACGGTCGCGGCCGTGACCACCGACAAGAACGGGAAGCTGGTCCTCAAGCATCCCCGCGGCGAGTCCGAGCTGGTGCTGGTCGCGAGCCATGGCGCCGATCGCGGCTTCATGGCGATGCCGTACCGTGGCGAGGACGAGGAGGAGAAGCCGCCCGCGGTCTCCAGCTTCATCTACACCGACCGATCGGTGTACCGGCCGAACCAGAGGGTCCTCTGGAAGGTCGTCGCCTATCGCCCGAGCAGGGTGGGCCAGAGCGGCCTCGTCGTCGCGCCGAACGCGTCCTTCACCGTCACGCTTCACGATGCAAACGACGAAGAGGTTGCCTCGAAGAAGGTGAAGAGCAACGAGTTCGGCACCGCGAGCGGAGAGTTCACCATTCCGCCCGGGCGGCTGCTCGGCGGGTGGACGCTGCAGACGAGCATCGAAGGGGAGTCTTCGATCCGGGTGGAGGAGTACAAGCGGCCCACGTTCGAGGTCGCGCTGTCGGAACCGAAGGAAGCGCTGCGGCTGAATCGGCCGACGATCATCCCGGGCAACGCCCGGTATTACTTCGGGCTGCCGGTCAACAAGGGGCAGGTGCGCTACCGCGTGGTGCGGATCCCGAGGTTTCCGCCGTGGTGGGGATGGTTCGCTCGGGAGGGGGTGAATGAGCAGCGGCAGCAGATCGGCAGCGGAGTCGCCGCGGTGAAGCCGGACGGCACCTTCGAGCTGCCGTTCACGCCCAAAGCGGACGAGCGCAAGGCGAAGGTTCCCGGCGTCAGCTACGAGTACCAGGTCTCGGTGGATGTCCTCGACGAGGTCGGCGAGTCGCGGAGCGCCGAGCGGACGTGCTGGCTCGGGTTCGTGACCGTCGAGGCGGACGTCAGTCAGGAGG
>JBJMQN010000311.1:0-9591 GCA_045802665.1 Myxococcaceae bacterium
AGTTCGTGCCGAAGAGCGTCGTGCGCCCCGCGTTGTATCGGCGCGCGATCAGCTCATCCAGGGTCTCCTGCTCGAACTGGCTGCCGCGCCCTTTGCCGAGCTCGTCGATGGCGAGCACGTCGATTTCGGACAGCGGCGAGATGATCTCTCCTCCGCTTTTTCCCTCTTGAAAGCCGCGGCGGATCGTCGCGTAGAGGAGCGAGATCTCCACGTACTTGCAGCGCACGCCGAGCTCCAGCGCGAGGTGCTGCAGCGTGGAGGCGAGCAGGTGCGTCTTGCCCGTGCCCACCGGTCCCGCGAGCACGTACCCCCGGCCCGGGTTCGTCTTGTTGAAGCCCATCGCGAAGCGGAGCGCGGTCTCCTTCGCTTTCTTGAGCGCCTCCACGATCTGCGGGCGCATCGCGCTGGTGGAGAAGCCGTCGAAGTCCGCTCGCGCGTAGATGCCGGGGAGGTCCACGTCGTTGAAGCGCTCGACGCGGGTCTTGAGCAGGTTGCAGCTGCACGGGACCAGCACTTCGTACTTCCGCTTGCCGACCTTCGCGGAGAACTGGGACTCCTGAATCGCGTAGGTGTGGCCGATGCCGCCGCAGCGCGGACAGGGGAGCTGGCAACTGCAGACGGACGCGACGGCCCGGTCCCCCTTGCGATCGATGACGTAGCTCTTCCCGAAGCAGCGCGCGCACTGGCTCATCGCGGGCACCTTTACCAGAACGCCGGCAGATCCAATGCACGCCGCAGCACCGCGCCCCGGTGGAAGCGGCGGGAGAGTTTCCGGGCAGGCGCGGAGTGGGGAAGGGAACCCTCGTACAGGGCTCGAGCGTCTTTCAGGAGCTTGACGCGATCGGAAAACGGCAGCGCCCGGAGGAGCTGGGTCACGATTCGTTTTTCGCGGAGCTCGGCGGGCGGCGCGGAGTCGCTCAGGGCTTCTTCGGCGAGGCGCGTCAGGACCTGCGCCAGCGGCGGATGGTCCTTTGCCAGCTTGCGCAACTGCTTCGCGTACTGGCCGAGTGACTTGCCTCGCGCTTCATCGGGTGACTCGGTGCTCCCTTCGACCTCGTTCAGGGTGACGGTTCGCCCCGCGCTCAACCGCACGTGCTTCTTGATCTCGCTCTCCACGTCCTTCTTGCAGCTCCGCAGACTGCGCAGCGCGGGCTCTCCCGGCCTCGCGTCGAAGAGCGCCTTCTCCGCGGCCCTCCGGATTCCCCGGGCGATCACGTCCACAGGCACCGCTCGCTCAGCCCAGTTCGTGACCAGTTCCGCATCGAGCGGCGAGAGCATCACGCCGCTCCCTCGGAAAGCGACGAAGCAATCAGCAACGAGCTCCTCAAAGCTCGCATTTTCAGGCAGATACCCCATGGGAGTGGTGCGGGACCCTCTAGCAGGAGGGGCCGACATCCCCCGATCCCCAGTGGTCGAATGGTTGACCTCCCCCGGAGAGCTCGCGCATGATTCGCCGCCCTTTGAAATCCCGGGAAAACCTTAAGGTTCACAAGCACTTGCCCGTCTGTAGGGCAGGCAAGCGTCATTACAGGAAGCCCATGCGTCAGCTGCTCGCAGCCCTGTGTCTCACCCTCAGCATCCCCGCGTTTGCCGCGGATCCCGCACCTGCGTCCAAAAAAGAGGCGAAGGACGCGGACCTCGGCAAGAAGGAAACGTCGATCGCGCCGGACAAGTCTCTGGCCGGCGACATCACGCGCAAGAAGGAAGACACCGGCGCCGTCGCGCCCGTCCTCCAGTACGACCAGTTCCGCCTCGGCGTGGAGCTGCAGGTCGCGTCCAAGCGCCACGAGCAGATCGAGTCTCTGAAAAAGATCATCGATCTCGGCCCGGAGAAGAAAGAGGCGCCGTCGCTCTACTTCCGTTTGGGCGAGCTCTACTTCGAAGAGAGCAAGTACTGGTTCTTCGAGGCGAACCGCAAAGACGACGACTACATCCAGGCGATGAACCGCAAGGACCAGGCCGGTATGGACCAGGCCAAGGCGGAGAAGCAGGGGCTGGTCGCCAAGAGCAAGGAGTTCGCGAATCTGGCGGTGGAGCAGTACTCGACCATCGTCCAGCAGTACAAAGACTTCGAGCGCACCGATGAAGTGCTCTTCTTCCTCGGCCAGAACTTGATGGAGCAGGGCGAGGACAAGAAGGCCCTCGTCGCCTACAAGCGGCTCGTCGAGAAGTACCAGAAGTCCAAGTACATCCCCGAGGCGCAGCTGGCGTTCGGCGAGTACTACTTCAACAACTCGAAGGGCAAGCGCGACATGCTGGAGAAGGCGCTCGCGGCCTACAAGGTCGCCGCCTCCTACGTGGACAGCCAGATCGCCGGCTACGCGCTCTACAAGCAGGGCTGGTGCCTCTACAACATGGGCGACTTCCCCGGCGCCCGCGACATGTTCAAGCAGGTCATCCTGCTGGCGGATCTGAACGGCGCGGCCTCGGTGGAGAAGGAGACCAAGGGCAACAAGAAGACCTCGCTCGTGAAGGAAGCGCGCGGTGACTTCGTTCGCGCCTACGGCCGTGATCCCGCGGGCTCGCCGTCCGATGCGAAGAGCGAGTTCTCCAAGGTCGCCAAGGAGACCGAAGACCGCTTCAACATGCTGAAGCAGCTCGCGAACATCTATTACGAAGACGGCAAGGATCGCGAAGCCGCGCTCGTGTTCAACGGCCTCATCCAGCAGAAGCCGCTGTCGCCGGAAGCGCCGGGCTGGCAGGGCAAGATCGTCGACTGCGTCCTCCGCGCGGGCAACAAGAAGATGACCGTGGATCAGGTCCGCCGGCTCGTGAAGATCACGGACGATGTGAACAAGGGCGGGCAGATCAAGAGCGAGAAGGACAAGCAGTCGCTCTCCGAGGCGCAGGAGCTCTCCGAGCGCACGCTGTCCAACCTCGCGGTCAACTGGCACAACGAAGCGAAGAAGACCCGCGACGAGCAGACGTTCTTCTTCGCGAACGAGGTCTACGCGGACTACCTCACGCTGTTCCCCAACAACGTGAAGTCCTACGACCTGCGCTTCTTCTGGGCGGAGCTCCTCAACGACAACCTGCAGAAGTTCGACGAGGCCGCGCAGCAGTACACGCTGGTGCTTCAGACGGACATCGCGCGCATGGAGGGCAAGTCCAAGGAGAAGGACAAGGACGGCAAGCCCGTCACCAAGCCCGGCAAGTTCATGACCAACGCCGCGTACAACGCGATCCTCGCCTACGACGAAGTGGTGAAGGCCGCGGAGCAGTCCGGGTCGATGAAGACCGAGACCACGGGCGAGGCGAACAAGGCGCAGAAGATCCCGGCGCAGAAGCAGGCGCTGCTGGACGCGTGCGAGCGCTACCTCAAGTACGTCCCCACCGGCGACAAGACGGTGGAGATCGCGTTCAAGGCCGCGAACATCTACTACCGCTACAACCACTTCGACGAGGCGGTGAAGCGCTTCGCCGAGATCGCGGAGAAGTACCCCGAGTACAAGTTCGAGAACGGCGATCGCGCGGCGGAAATCGCGGCGAACCTCATCCTCGACTCGTACAACCTCGTGGGCGACTGGGCCAAGGTCAACGAGTGGGCGCGCAAGTTCTACAGCAACGAGAAGCTCGCTACCGGCAAGTTCCGCGAGGATCTGTCCAAGGTGCTGGAGCAGTCCTCGTTCAAGCTGGTCAATCAGCTCGAGGCGAACAAGGAGTTCAACAAGGCGGGCGAGGCGTACCTGACCTTCGTCTCCGAGTTCCCGAAGTCCGAGATCGCCGACAAGGCGCTCTACAACGCGTCGATCGACTTCTTCAACGCGCACTCACTGGACAAGGCCATCTCCGTCCGCGAGCGCATCATCACCCAGTACCCGAAGTCCGAGTACGTGCCCGCGTGCATGTACGCGAACGCCGAGGCGCTCGAGGCCGTGGCTGACTTCGAGCCGGCGGCGAAGGCGTACGAGAGCTACGTGAACCACTGGGAGCGCGCGAACGGCGAGGGCTCCAAGGCTTCGAAGAAGGGCGCGAAGAAGGCGCCTTCGAAGAAGGGCAAGCAGGCCAGGAAGGAAGAGAAGCCCGAGGCTCAGGACAAGCAGGTCTGGGACGAGGCGAAGTCGCAGATCGCGCTCTACAACGCGGGCGTCTTCCGCGACGGCCTGGGCCAGTACAAGCAGGCGCTGAAAGACCGCGAGCATTACCTGGAGCTGTGGCCGGACAACAAGGACGCGGAGGCGGTGTTCCTCTCCATCGCGGACCTGCACGAGAAGTACAGCGCGTACGGCAAGGCGATGTCGCACCTCGAGGAGTTCGAGAAGAAGTACGGCGCTCGCGACCCGAACAAGATGCTCGCCGCGGAAGGCCGCATCGAGCGCATCTACACGACCAAGCTCCACAAGCCGAAGGACGCGCAGCGCATCAACAAGCGCGTGCTCGCGTTCTACGAGAAGCTCTCTCGCAAGCAGAAGGACAACCTGGATGTCGCCGCACGCGATGCCGTGGGCCGCGCGAACTACGAGGACAACGCGGACCAGTACGCCTTCTATTCGAAGATCAAGATCAACTGGGGCAATCCCGCGTCTCCGCAGGGTGTGAAGAAGAGCATCCAGGAGAAGGCGAAGAGCCTGCAGGAGATCCAGCGCCTCTACACCGAGACGGTGAAGTTCAAGGCGGCGGATCCCGCTATCTGCGCGCTCCACCAGATCGGCCTCGCGTACGCGAACATGGCCGAGTCCGTGGAGAAGGCGCCGGTGCCGAAGAAGATCATGGGCCAGCAGGTGCCGCCCGAGCTGGAGGAGGAGATCAAGACCCAGTTCGCGCAGCAGGCCGCGCCGATGAAGGACAAGGCCGCCGAGGCGTTCGCCGCCGCGGTGGGCAAGAGCCACGAGCTGGACGTGATGAACGACTGCTCGCGCAAGTCGCTCGAGCTCTTGCGCACCTCCTACAAGCCGGAGCAGTTCCCGGCGGTGCCCGAGCAGGTCGAGGAGATCAAGGGCCCGGGCAAGACCCAGGCGGTGGGCGGAGATCTGCTCGCCTCCATTCAGCCCATCCCGGTCGTCACCGCGGCCGAGGCGAAGGTGAACGCGGAGAAGGTCCAGACGCTCAAGGAGAGCACGAAGGATCTGCCCACCGGTACGAACGTGGACGAGGACTCACCGCCTCCCGCGACGCAGACGCAGCAGAAGTCGACCGGCGACGAGACCAAGGAAAAGAAGAAGGGCTCCGACGAGCCTGAGGACGTTCTCTAATGATTCGCTTGATGAAGCTCCGTTCGATCGTCGTCTCGCTGGCCGCGATCTCTCTCGCGTGCACTGGCGCGAACCAGAACGCGAAGGTCGCGGGTCCCCAGGTCCGGGAGACGCACGATGTGGCCACGCAGGGCAAGGCCGGCGCCAACAACGCCGCCGCGCCCGAGGTCCCGCAGGTCTCCGCTCGCGCCAAGCTGTACTTCGAAGACGCGGTGAAGTCGTGGGACAGCCAGAAGAAGTCCGGCAAGCCCGACTACGCGTCGCTGGAGGCCAAGTTCCAGAAGGCGGCGGATGAAGATCCGCGCTTCGGCGAGGCCTACTACGACCTCGGCGTTCTCGCTGAGCGCCAGGGCAAGACCGATCAGGCGATGGCCCTGTACAAGCAGGCGCTGAAGGCGAAGCCCACGCTTCGTCAGGCGGCCGAGAACCTCGCGGTCATCCTGCAGAACAAGGGCGACCTGCCCTCCGCTGTCGAGATCTACCAGCAGATCCTCACGGTCTATCCGGACGATGCCTCCTCGCGCGCGCGGCTCGCGGAGATCTACCGGCAGAACGGCGAGACGGACCGGGCGCTCGAGTTCGCGCGCGAAGCGCTGATGCGCGATCCGAAGACGCTGCAGGCCTACAAGGTGATGATGCTGGCGAACCTCGAGAAGAAGCAGCTCTCGATGGCGAAGCTGGTGGCGCTCCGCGCGCTCAAGATCGACGAGAACGATCCGGAGCTCTACTACACGATCGGCCTCATCCTGGTTCAGGAGAACGACGGGGCGAAGGCGCGGCTGCAGTTCGTGAAGGCCGCCGAAGTCCGGCCGGACTACCTGCCCGCGCAGGTGATGCTCGCGAAGCTCGCTCTGAAGGAAGAGGACTACGCAGGCGCCGAAGAGCACCTCCGCCGGATCCTGCAGTCCGACGGCAAGAACGCGGAGGCGCTGGTGGATCTCGGCGTCGCGTACAAGGGCCAGGGCCAGTACGACAAGGCGCTCCAGGCGTACGACGCCGCGGAGAAGATCAAGCCGGAGCTCGCTGCGATTCAGTTCAACCGAGGCGTCATCTACGCGGAGCAGAAGGGCGCTCCGGAGAAGGGCCTCGAGTACTACCAGAAGTATGTGACCGCGATGGGCGGCGAGAACGCCATCCCGACCGATCACCCCGTCTTCGAGCGCATGAACGTCGCCAAGACGATCATCCAGAAGCGCGAAGAGCAGAAGCGCCTCGACGAGCAGAAGAAGCAGGAAGAGGCGGAGGCGCTGAAGCAGGCCGCGGAGATGGAGAAGCAGGCGCAGGAGGCCGAGGCCGCGCAGAAGGCCGCCGAGCAGAACGCGAAGAATTCGAAGGACAAGGGCAACGCCGCCAAGGACGCGGTGGCCGACGACAAGGGCGGCGACGTGAAGGCGGCGGACGGCAAGCAGGGCACGGCGGATGTGAAGCCTGCGTCCGACAAGCAGCCCGAGAAGAAGAAGGAAGAGAAGAAGCAGGAGCCGCCGCCGCAGGATCCGCCGAAGCCGGAGCAGAAGGCCGCGCCGAAGGCGGAGAAGAAGGCGGCGACTTCGGATGAGCCGTCGGACGGTCTGTAGTCGCGGGTAGAGAGTTGGAGGGGGCTGTAGGTGTTCAACAACGCGTCGGGAAGGCTTGTGAAGGCTGACCCGGTGCTAGCATCCCGGCCCTGATTGGGATTCGGAGAAGAAGAGCCATGAAGAAGCTGATCCTCGTACTTGCCCTCACCGCTGCCGGAGCCGTGTACGCCCAGGACAAGGGTGACAAGGGCGACGGCAACGTGAAGTACAACAAGACCACCTCCTACGACTTCGAAGACGACACGATCGAAGGCGATCTCACCAAGCCGGACGGCGAGTACGTCGAAGCGCGCAAGAAGGTGCAGCACTCGAACCTGATCCGGATCCGCGAAGACTTCAAAGAGGAAGTCATGCAGTCCGTCGGCGAGCTGTAGGTCTTCGTCTCGGAACTTTCTGAACTTTTCGT
Source organism: Myxococcaceae bacterium (assembly GCA_045802665.1). GTDB lineage: Bacteria > Myxococcota > Myxococcia > Myxococcales > Myxococcaceae > JBJMQN01. The sequence goes on from JBJMQN010000311.1 coordinate 7,173, forward strand.
TGTCCCTTTAGCAGCACCCCACCAGGAGGCCCGTTTTGGCCGTCCCACTTACACTCAAAGTCTTCAAGGGCGATCAGCTCATCGCGGCGAAGGACTACGACCGCGACATCATCAAGATCGGCCGCCTCTCGTCCGCGCACCTGTGCCTGGATGACGAGAAGGTCTCTCGCATCCACTCCGTGATCGAGGTCGCGGCGGATGGAACGCTGTCGATCATCGACATGGGCTCGGTCGAAGGGACGTGGGTCAACGGCAAGCGCGTCAACAAGGGCGCGCTGTCGTTCGGCGACGAGATCAAGGTCGGCGCGACGACGATCAAGGTCGAGTCCGCTGCCGCTCAGGCGACCGAGAACATCGCCGCCGCGGTCTCGCAGACCGACGCGACCGAGAAGAACGCGATCCTGCCTCCTGTGGATGGCGTCACCGATCCGGGCGCGACTGTGGTTGCCGCGCAGCAGATGCAGCAGACGGTCGTCGTTGCTCCTCCGCCCACCGCGCCCGCCGCGGCCTCGGTGCAGGCAGCCGCGATGCCGCCTCCGGCGCACTCCGCCATTGAGCCGTCCTTCGCCTCCACGCAGCGCAACGACGCGGCGCCGAGGGCGGATCACGAGCCCACGATGGCGATCCCGATTCCGGCCAAGCGCGCCGGGGCGAAGAAGGGCGCGGGGCCCGCGGGTCTCGCGATCCGCATTCGCTGGGGCGCCGATCAGATCCTCGCCGAGCACATGATCCACCCGGGCAAGCCGGCCACGTTCACCGTGGGCTCGGCGGCGGGCGTGAACTTCGAGATGGGCGAGAAGCTGCTCCCGTCCCCGTCCTTCGTGGCTGCGAAGACGGACGGCAGCGCGTTCTCGGTCCGCTTCACCGGCAAGATGAAGGGCGAGCTGCACCGGCGCGGCGAGATCATCGATCTCAAGCAGGCCATCGAGTCCGGCAAGGCGTCCCACGAAGGCGAGGCGTACGCGATTGCGCTCTCCGGTGACGACTTCGTCTGGGTGGACCTGGGCGGCGTCACGCTGGAAGCGACGATTCAGTCTCTGCCGAAGCCGGTGATCGTCCCGTTCAGCGAGACCATCGACTTCACCGTCCTCAACATCTTCCTGGTGACGTTCTTCCTCGCGGCGCTGTTCGTGATCGGCGCGCTGAACCGCGACGCCGAGGGCGACGAGTACGACGACGATCTCAACGGCAATCAGGCGCGCATCGCGAAGCTCATCATCAAGCCGCCGGACGTTCAGAAGAATCCTCTCCTCGAGAAGCTGAAGAAGGAGAAGGAGAACCAGGGCGAGATGGCCGCGAAGCACCGTGGCGACGAAGGCCAGATGGGCAAGAAGGACGCGCCCAAGCGGTCTGCGCACGCGGCGCCGAAGGGCGATCCGAACAACAAGGATCAGGCGCGACTGCTCGCGCAGAAGATCTTCGGCAGCAACCAGGGCGGCATCAGCACGATCTTCGGCCACAACGGGCTCGGCGGTGAGCTGAAGTCCGCGATGGGCAACATGTTCGGCGCGGCTCCGGGCGATGCGGGCGGCTTCGGCGGCCTCGGTCTGCGCGGCTCCGGCTCCGGCGGCGGCGGCACCGGTGACACCATCGGCATCGGCGGCATCGGTACGAAGGGTCGCGGCGGCGGTACCGGCAGCTACGGTACGGGCGTCGGCGTGCTGGGCGGCAAGAAGAGCGTGGACATCGGCATCACCTCGTCCGAGCCCACGGTCATGGGATCTCTGGACAAGGAGCTCATCCGCCAGGTCATCAAGCGCAACATCAACCAGATCCGTTACTGCTACGAGAGCCAGCTGACCCGGAACCCGAAGCTGTCCGGAAAGGTCTCGGTGAAGTTCGTGATCTCGGCGTCCGGCACGGTCGCGCAGTCGCAGGTGGCGCAGTCCACCGCCGGCAACGCGGAGCTCGAGACGTGCGTCGCGGGTCGCGTGCGGACGTGGGTGTTCCCGAAGCCGAAGGGCGGCGGCGTGGTCATCGTCACGTACCCGTTCGTGTTCACGCAGGGTCAGTAGCTCTTCGGGTTTCAGTCTGAGTTGAACCGAGGCCACCGCGCTCACTGCTCGGTGGCCTTCGTGTTTTCGGGGAACGGCGCGCGGGAAACCGCAGCGGCCTTCCTCTGCGTGATAGTTCACCGGAGCTCGACCTGGCGCTGGGAAACGCTCTTGCCCGATTTCGCGGCTGCTACGCGAACCGGCTCGCTGATGCGCCGAAGCTGTGCGCGAGGTTCACACTCGAGTTCGTGGTGACGGCAACGGGTTCGACGACGGGAGCGATCGCGCGACCTGACACGGCGGATGACCCGGTGCTTGAGGCGTGTGTCCTGAACGCACTCAGGGAGGTCGACTTTCCGCGGCCGTCCGAGGTTTCGGCGGTGACGGTCTCCGTTCCGCTCGTCTTCGCTCGATACGTGCGGGAG
>JBJMQN010000312.1:0-4805 GCA_045802665.1 Myxococcaceae bacterium
CGTGCCGTCGCCGTCGAGATCGCCGTGCGCGACCGCTCTCACGCCGGTCACGTGGTCGCCCTCTTTGCTGAGCTGAATCTCGTACTGGTAGTAGACCTTGCCCGGGTTGAAGCCGAGCGCATCCCAGCTCGCGTCCGTCTGAAATGGGACCGCTTCCGGCCCGGGAACCGTCGCCGGCGTCGGACCCGCGGCGCGCCATTCGTGCTCCTGCTCGTGGTGCCTCACGACCATTCGCGCGAGGAGCCGGACGTTGAGCTTCGCTTCCGCCGCCTTCTGGCGCAGGAGGAACTTTCCGCCGCCAAGGCCCGTCGCGATGAGGTAGCTGCAGATCGGCACCAGCGCGATCGCCGCCACGATGTACGGCAGCCGGTGCGGCACGGGCGGCGTCTTCACGCCCATTCCTTCGGCTCGCGCAGCACCGACAACAGCCGAGCCTCTTCGCTGCCCTCGGCCGGATGGTGGTCGTAGACCCAGCGCACGCGAGGCGGGAGCGACATCAAGATGGATTCGGTGCGCCCGTTGGTCTCCAGCCCGAACGTGGTGCCGCGGTCGTAGAGGAGGTTGAACTCCACATAACGGCCGCGGCGGATCTCCTGCCAGCGGCGCTGATCGTCCGAGTAGGGCAGCGACTTTCGCCGCTGCACGATCGGCACATATCCCGGCACGAAGCTCTTCCCGAGGTCCTGGACGAACCGCAGCTCCGATTCCAGCTCGCCGCCCATGTTCTCGAAGAAGACGCCGCCGACGCCGCGCGTCTCGCCGCGATGACGGAGAAAAAAGTACTCGTCGCAGGTCTTCTTGAAGCGCGGGTAGTAGGACCTGTCGTGGCGATCGCACGCGTCTTTCAGCGTCCGGTGAAAGTGCGCCGCGTCCTCGTCGAACAGGTAGTACGGCGTCAGGTCCGCGCCGCCGCCAAACCAGGCTTTTCCGCCCTGCGCAATGAACCGCCAGTTCGCGTGAACGGTCGGGACCATCGGGTTCTTCGGGTGGAGCACGAGCGAGAGGCCCGTCGCGAAGAACTGCCGGCCCTCGCCCTGAAGCCGCTTTGCGAACGCCTCTTCGAGCTCGCCGAACACGACCGAGGTATTCACGCCCGCCTTCTCGAAGACCGCGCCTTCCTCGAGCACGCGGCTTCGTCCACCACCGCCGCCGGGGCGCGTCCAGGGGTCCTCGCGGAACTTTTCTTTTCCGTCCTCGCGCTCGAGCGCCTGGCAGATCTCGTCCTGAAGCGAGAGGACGAATTCACCCATCCGCGACTTGAGCGATTCCAGATCCACGGCGAGCTCGCCCGTCAGTGAACGGGCCCCTCCGTCTCGGAGAGCTCGATGGTGCCGAACTTCGCCTCGTACTTGGCGAGGTTGTCCTGCATCGCGAGGATGAGCCGCTTCATGTGCTTGGGGCTGGTGATGATCCGCGAGCGCACTTTGGCTTTCGGCTGCTGCGGCTGGACGTAGATGAAGTCCAGCGTGAACTCGGTCTCGGTGTGGTTCACGAGCGCCATGTTCACGTACTGGCCGTTCGCGACGTCATCATCGAGCTGAATCTGCAGCTGCACTTCCGGCGCCTTCGGAACGTCTGCCATGGACGGTGCCCATATCGCCGCAGGGCTCGCGGCGCTAGCGTCCTCTGGTGATGAGAGTGTCCGAGCCGGTGGAAGCGAAGACGGCGCCGTTCGATCTTGGACCTCGCACCGCGAAGGCGCACGTGCTGCTCGTGCACGGCTTCACCGGGAGCCCGTGGGATGTGCGGCCGCTCGGCGAGGCGCTGGCGAGCTCAGGCTTTCACGTGAAGGGCGTGCAGCTGCCCGGGCACTCCGGAGTCGACGCCGCGCTGCCGACGGTGGGTTGGCGCGAATGGGAGAGCGAAGTGAACCGCGCGCTGAAGGAGCTCTCCCATCACGGCCCCGTGCACCTCGCGGGCTTGTCGATGGGCGCGCTGCTCTCGGTGATCATGGCGGCGCGTCATCCCCATCGCGTGAGGAGCCTCATCCTCGTCGCACCCGCGATGGACTTCATCGGTCCGACGATGACGCTCGTGAAGGCGCTGCGGAACGTGCCGATTCTGGAGAAGCTGCAGCCGTGGGTGACCAAGTCATCCACCGACATCTCGGATGACGCGGTGAGGAGCGCGGCGCCGGTGCTGGAGCGCTTCCCCACCGCGTGGCTCCGAAGCCTTTTTCATCTGCAGGCGGAGGCGCGAGCGGTCATGACCAACGTGCGCTGCCCGGCGCTGATCGTCGCGGCGGAGAATGATCACGTCGTCTCGGTGAACGGCGCGCGCGAGCTGGCACGCTCTCTCCGGGGATACGTGCGGCTCGTCCGGGTCGCGAAGGGAAATCACATCATCCCGAGAGACCGCGGCGCGCCAGTGCTGTTCGACGAGGCGACCGCGTTTCTCGACCGCGTCGCGTCCGGCGTTGCGACGGAGCGATGAGCCGGCGGCGCGAACGTGCGCGTCTCGGCCGAGGTACTTCAGGCCCTGAAGTGAACGGCGCTGCGTGAGGCTGTCGCCCTTCGACTTGGAAAAGGTCACCTCGCGCGCGTCGCCGCGAGCTACTTCAGGCCCTGAAGTGAATATCGCGAGCTGAGGCCGTGACGACCGGACGCTCGCGCGTCGCCGCCGCGAACCTTCGCCGCAGCCGAGCTACTTCAGGCCCTGAAGTGACTCGACCAGCGCGGAGGTCAGCCCGAGAAGACCACCAGCTCGCCGGTGCTCTTGTAGTAGCCGCCGGCGCCCTGCCCCATCAGCCGCCCGCCGGACAGGTAGAGCTTGAAGACGCCGCCGCCGTTGGGATCGTTGATCGAGTAGTAGACGTGCCCGGCGTTGTCGACGCCGCGGCCGGTGACGGTGACCCAGTGGTCGGTGCCGTTCGCGCCGCCGCCGCTGCCCGAGTGGTAATCCACGCCGATGACGACGGGCCGGCCCTGTTTGAGCTGGCTGTCGATGGTGCTGATGCTCCAGCCCGGCTTGGAGGCGTGCAGCCCGCGAGACCGCGCGGCCACGTCCCAGACCAGTCCGTCGCCGTAGTAGCCGCCGTGCGAATCCAGGTAGGCGTCGAGCTGTCCGGGATCGATCGGGTTGCCGGAGATCTTGCTGATCGCCATCGCCGTCGCGGTCATCGCGCAGCCTGCCGAGCGGATCGTGTAGTTGTGGCCGAGCGTCCGGTAGCCCCACCGCGCATCGCCCTGGCTGTAGCGGGGCACGCTGCCATCCGAAGCAACGTTGCCGCCGCCACCGCCACCGCCACCGCCGCCGTTGCCCGGATTCGGCTTCGCACCGAACGCCTTCGCCATCGCCGCGTTCGTCATCGTCCCGTAGTAGCCGGTCTGCGGCAGACCGTTCGCGCGCTGGAACGCCTTGACCGCCGCCTCGGTCATCGGGCCGAACGTGCCCGGGCCGGTGCTCATCTGCGCCTGCGTCATGAAGCCCTTCTTCACGAGGCAGTCCTGAAGCTGGCGCACCGCCTGACCCTGCATGCCGCGCTTGAGACCGGCGGCGGGAACGGTGACGGTGGTCGGCGCGCCGCCGGAGCTGCCGGGGACGGTGATCGCCTGGCCGGCCCGGATGAGGTTGGGGTTCTTGATGCCGTTGGCGCTCGCGAGCGCAGCCACTGAGGTGTGGTACCGCGCCGCGATGGCGCTCAGCGTGTCACCCGACTTCACCGTGTACGTCGACATGGTTGGCTCCGAATTTCCCCTGCGCTGAGAAAATTGTCGGAGCTGCGCTGCACACAGTTGTGCTCAACGTGAGGAGAAAGAATCAAGCCTCAATCCGCGCACTTGCGCAGATGAATCAGCGATGCCGCCTCACACGTCCATACGTCGGCGCACACGAAATTCGGCGGAAAGTGGGGCCGAAAGTGCTCGAGTCAGAGGACGAGCGGCTCGCCCGGAGTGAGCACGGAAACGGCGACGTTCACGACTTACCGTCCAATCCGAACAGACCTCGGGCCATGCGCCGCACGCTCGCTTCAGCCGAGCCTTTGGGGATCGCCTCGGGGGAAGTCATCGCGAGGACGAAGTAGCCCTGGATGGCGGCGACGATGGCAGCGGCGGACGCTCGGGCGGCTTTGGGTGGGACCAGGCGCGCGGCGACGGGTTCCAGTCGTTCGACGAGCGCGTCGATGACCTTCCGGTACTCCGCGCCGACGCGTTCGTTCCGCACTGCCTCCGCGCCGATGCAGACCCACGCGGCGACCAGCTTCGGCTGCGCGCCCTTGTCCCGAGACAAGAGCGACGAGATGAAAGCATCCACCTGTTCGAGAGGAACCGCGGTCGTCTTCAGCGCCGTGTTCACGCGGCCCGTGGTGAATTCGCCGATGGCGCCGATGAGCTGCAGCAGAATCTCCAGCTTGTCCGTGAAGTGGTAATGCACGAGGCCCGGCTGAACCTGTGCCCGCTTCGCGATGAGCTGGATGGTGGCGCCGTCGTAGCCATGGTCCGCCATCACGTGCATCAGCGCGACCGCGATCTCCGCCCTGCGCTCTTCGGTGTTCGACGGCCTCGGCATCTCATGTCCTCATTTGTTGGTTGACCAACCTAACAAGCGAAGCCGCGCGGGGAAAGGAGCAAGCGCATGCGCTTCAGGCTCAGAGATCGATCTGCATCCCGAGCTCGACCACGCGCCCCGGCGGGATGCCGAAGTAGTCGGTCGCGGTCCGGCTGTTTCGCGCCATGAAGAAGAAGAGCTGCTTTCTCCAGCGCGCCATCCCGCCGCTCCTTGGCGAGGCGAGGAGCGTCTCCCGGCCCAGATAGAAGCTCGTGGAGATGGTGTCCGCCTTGAGGCCTTCTTTTCTCGCCGCGGCC
>JBJMQN010000313.1:0-3336 GCA_045802665.1 Myxococcaceae bacterium
AACCGCGGTCGTCGGCGCGACGACGATGATCTTCTCGATCATCTTCGTGCTCACCGAAGGCCTGAAGGTGAACATGGACAAGCTGTCGCTCATCCACGCTCCGTTCCTGCTCGGCCTCATCACCGGCGGCGCGATGATCTTCTGGTTCGCGGGCGCCTCGATGCAGGCGGTCTCGACCGGCGCCTACCGCGCGGTGGAGTTCATCAAGAAGAACATCAAGCTCGAAGGCGTGGAGAAGGCGTCGGTGGAGGACTCGAAGAAGGTCGTCGAGATCTGCACCCAGTACGCGCAGAAGGGCATGCTGAACATCTTCCTCGCGATCTTCTTCGGCACGCTGTCGTTCGCGTTCGTGGAGCCGTTCTTCTTCATCGGCTACCTCATCTCGATCGCGCTCTTCGGTCTCTATGAAGCCATCTTCATGGCGAACGCGGGCGGCGCCTGGGACAACGCGAAGAAGCTGGTGGAGACGGAGCTCAAGATGAAGGGCACCGAGCTGCACGCGGCCACCGTCGTGGGCGACACCGTCGGCGACCCGTTCAAGGACACCTCGTCCGTCGCGATGAACCCGGTGATCAAGTTCACCACGCTCTTCGGCCTCCTCGCCGTCGAGCTCGCGGTGGAGCTGGCGAAGACGAACGCCGCGCTGACCCACTGGCTGGCGCTGGCCTTCTTCCTGGTCTCCGCGTTCTTCGTGCACCGGTCGTTCTACGGCATGCGCATCGAAGCGGGCATCCGCTCCGCTGACGCTGTTGCGCCGGCAAAGGCTGCGTAAGTCAGGGAAGACTTCTGGCTGAAGTCACTTCGAGGCGGGCGAGAGGGAAATCCTCCGCCCGCCTTTTCTTTTCAGGTAACTAGCCCGCCGTGTCCTCGCAGATGTCGCTCCTGCGCCTGACGTTTCTGGGAACGTCCGCCGCGCAGCCCACGATTCATCGGAACCTGTCCGGCCTCGCGGTGAAGGCGGATACGGATCTGCTCCTGTTCGACTGCGGCGAGGGCAGTCAGCGGCAGATGATCCGCTTCGGCACGGGCTTCGGCGTGGACGCGGTGTTCTTCACGCACTTTCACGCGGACCACTACCTCGGGATCATCGGCTTCATCCGGACGCTGGGGATGGGCGGAAGAGATCAGCCGCTGAAGCTGTACGGCCCCGCGCCCGCTGCGAAGCGGGTGCTGCAGGCGGCGATCTACCTCGGCACGGACAGGCTCGACTTCCCGGTGGAGATCATCGAGCTGCGCGGCGGCGACGAGATCGATCGCGGCACGTATTCGGTGAAGGCCGTTCAAGTGGATCACCGCGTCGCCTCCATCGGCTACGTGCTCCATGAGCACACGCGGCCGGGGCGCTTCGACGTGAAGAAAGCGGAGGCGCTGGGCGTTCAGCCCGGGCCTGACTTCGGAAAGCTGCAGCGCGGCGAGGCGGTGCAGGCGAAGGATGGAAGCGCGGTGCGGCCAGAGGACGTGCTGGGGCCGGCGCGGACGGGGCGGAAGGTCGTCATCTCCGGAGACACCCGCCCGTGCGAAGCGCTGATGCAGGCCGCGAAAGACGCCGATCTGCTGATCCACGAGGCGACCTTCTCGGACGACGAGCAGGAGCGGGCGCTGGAGACGCGGCACTCGACCGCGCGCGAGGCGGCGAAGGTCGCGAGGGATGCGAACGCGAAGAGGTTGATCCTCACGCACCTGTCCTCGAGGCACGACGCGGATCCGTCCAAGCTCCTGCAGCAGGCGCGCGAGGAGTACAAAGGCCAGCTCGAGGTCGCGAGCGATGGCCTCACGCTGGAGTTGACGGTCCGGGACTGACCCCCGCAGAAACAATCCGACACTCCGCAGCAGCATGCGCGCGGGTTTCCCTCGCTATATGAAACTGTGCGACGGCCGCGGGAGAGACCCCTTCGTTTGGCGTCGCACCTTCTATGAGCCAGGAACCGCCGATTCACGCGTTGCTGGTCGAGGACGACGATCGCCTCGCGCAGCTCACCGCGAAGTACCTCAAGTCGCACGGCGTCGTGGTCACGCTCGCGGCGACGGGCCCTGAGGGAATCGCCGAAGCGCAGCGAGCGACGCCGGATGTCGTGCTGCTCGACCTGATGCTCCCGGGCGCGGACGGGACCGAGGTCTGCCGCGTCATCCGTCAGCGTTCGGACGTGCCGATCATCATGGTGACCGCGCGCGGCGAGGAGGCGGACAGGGTGCTGGGGCTGGAGATGGGCGCGGATGACTACCTCGCCAAGCCGTTCAGCTCTCGCGAGCTGCTCGCTCGGATTCGAGCGCAGGTGCGGCGGGCGCGCGGCAAGGCGGGCCCGGGGAGCTCGGTGATCAAGGCAGGGCCGCTCACGATTGATCCGCGCAACCTGACCGCCGAGCTGAACGGCAAGCCGCTCAACCTCACCTCCGCCGAGTTCGCGCTGCTGCGAGCGCTCGCCGAACGCGCCGGCCGCGTCCTCTCCCGCGAACAGCTGCTCGATCTGGCGCACGGGGGCGCGGAGGAAGCGTTCGACCGCGCGATCGACGTGCAGATCTCCCGCATCCGCCAGAAGCTGGAAGACGACGCGCGACATCCGAAGCTGCTGAAGACCGTGCGCGGCGCCGGCTACATGCTCGCGGTGGGCGACGAGGAATGACTCAGCGCCGCAAACGAACGCTGCTGTTCCGGCTCTACGCGTTCGCGGTGATCGAGCTGGTGCTCATCGTCGGGATCACCACCGCGCGGCTGCGCCTGTCGAGCATTCCGCTCCCGAGTCAGGCACTCGTCGAACGCGTCGCGAACTATCTCGCGACCGAGCTGACGCTGGTTCGAGACGACTCGACTGCGCTGGAGCAGGAGCTCGCGCGAGTGAAGTCGGAGATGAACGCTTCGGCAGCGCTCTATGACCGCGACGGGAAGCTGGTCGCGAGCAACACCACGCCGCCTCCGCCGCTCGTCACGCCCAACAAGGGCAATGAGGGCAAGCGCGCCGGTGAAGTCACGACCGGTGCGCTGGTGAGAACTGCCGCGCATGGAGATGAAACGCTCAGCTTCCTCGTGGCGCCACTGCCGCGCCCGGAACGGAATGACTCGATCACGCTCGCCATCGTGCTGCTGATCGTCGCGCTGCCGGCCCTGCTGTTTGCGCGTGAGATGGCGGTTCCGCTCCAGCGGCTGGCGGAGGCGGCGCGGAAGCTCGGCGGCGGAGATTTGAAGATCCGCACCGGGATTCGGCGGCGAGACGAGCTGGGAGAAGTGGCGGAGGCCTTCGACGAAATGGCCACGCGGCTAGAGCAGCTCGTCAAATCTCAGCGGGAGCTGCTCGCGAACGTGAGCCACGAACTGCGAACACCGCTCGCGCGGATCCGGGT
>JBJMQN010000314.1:0-2634 GCA_045802665.1 Myxococcaceae bacterium
AAGTTCGGCGGCGTGGTCGCGCTCCCCGCCGGCTTCTCAGTCCGCGCCAACGCCGGTCAGGCGAACCGCGCGCCCTCATTCCTCGAGCTGTACGTCGCTCAGGGAACGCTGATCCCGAACCCGAACCTCCGCCCCGAGCGAGCGCTCTTCGCCGACGCCGCGCTCTCCCATAAGACCGCTTTCACGAGCGCCTCTGTCGGCGGCTTCTATTCGCTCTACGAGGATCTCATCTCCTACGAGCTCTACCCGCCGATGCTCGCCAAGCCGTTCAACTTCCGGACGGCGCGCGTGTACGGACTCGAGGCAGAGGGCGACGTGCGGCCTCGCTCGTGGCTCTCCGCGTCGGCGGGGTACACGCTGATGTTCAGTCAGAACCTGCGGGACGACGCGCGCTTCTACTTGAAGGAGCTGCCTTACCGGCCGCGCCACAAGCTGTCCGCTCGCGTCTCCGGCGGACCGCGGATTTTCAGAGGCACGGTGGAGGTGCTCGCGCAGAGTGAGCAGTTCCTCAACCGGACCGACACGTTGACCCTGCCCGCTCGAGCGTTCGTGAACGCAGGGGTGAGCAGCGTGGTGCATCAGTCGCCCGAGGTGACGGTCTCGGGCGAGCTCAAGAACGTCTTCGATCAACAGGCGGCGGACCTGGATGGGTATCCGCTGCCGGGACGAGCGGCGTACGTCACGCTGAGCGTCGCAATGGATGGCCGCGAGAGCGGGAAAGGGCAGCAGCAATGAAGTGGAACCTGAAAGTCGGAGTCGTGGTGCTTGCGGCGGGCATGGGCGCGCTGTTCGCGGGGTGTCCTCCGCAGGGCGTGGTCTGCCAGCCGGGGACGAACGCGTGCGGCGATGGGTGCGCGGACTTCACCTCGGACCGGCGGAACTGCGGCGGCTGCGGGCTCGCGTGCCAGACGAGTGAGCAGTGTCAGGACAGCCAGTGCGTCTGCTCCGAGGGCGCGACCAAGTGCGGCGGCAAGTGCGTGGTGCTGGCGACCGATCCGCAGAACTGCGGCGCGTGTGGAACTGCGTGCGCCGAAGGCGACGTCTGCGAGCCGAACGGCAATGGCACCAGCTCCTGCAAGAGCGACTGCCAGAGCGCCGGCAACACCAACTGCAACAGCGCCTGCGTGAACTTCCAGAGCGACCCCAACAACTGCGGTAGCTGCGGAAACGTCTGCGACAACGGCCGCCGCTGCAAAGCGGGCCAGTGCAACTACGACGCGATCGTCGCGTGCCACAACTTCGGGCAGGTCGTCGGCTTCAGTTACACGGATGGCGGCGCGGTGGTCGGGCCCCGGACGAACATGGGCGCGTCTCCGGCGGTGCTCGCCGCGTATCAGGACGTGCTGCTCTCGGCGGACGACATCGACAACCGGCTCGTGCAGGCGCGGCTCTCGGACTTCGTCGGCTTCGACGGGGGCGTGACCCAGGTGGGCTCGCTGCCGAACCACATGGTCGTCTCGGGGCAACACATCTACGTGGTCAACGCGATCTCGAACACGCTCCAGATCGTCCGCGTGAACAACCCCGGCGACGGCGGCACTCACCCGACCGGACTCAATCTCACGACGGTGGGCGAGAAGAACCTCGGGCAGAACAGCTCTCCGGAAGAGGTCGCGCTCCTCGGGAACAGCGCTTACGTCGTGCTCTACGGGCCGATGAAGGATCCGTTCGACGCCGGCGAGAAGGTCGTGCGGCTGGACGTCACCGACGAGGCGAACCCGACGGTGAACAAGGAGTGGGATCTCACCACGCTGGATTTGAAGTCGTTCGACGCCGGGACGAACGCGCCTCGCCCCTTCTCGGTGACGGCGTTCGACGGAAAGATCTACGCGGCGCTCAACAACCTGGACCTGGACACGAACCTGCCGCACGTGGCCGGTCCCGGGATTCTGGCGGAGATTGATCCGGCGAATGATTCGCTCGGCGAGATTGATCTCACCGCGAACTGCCTGAACCCGGTGATGCTCGCGACCTCTGGCGACGAGCTCTACGTGAGCTGCGGCGGAAAGGTCACCTACAGCCCGACCTTCGTCGCCGAGTCCATCGAGGGTCACGGCGTCGTGCTCCTCAAGAAGAACGCCACCAGCGGCAAGGTCGAGGTCGTGTCGCAGTGGAAACCGATTTGTCCTTCAGGCACGAGCTGCCCGATTCCGCAGCCGGGCCGCCTGAGCGCCGCCAATCACCGTGTCGTCGTCGCGGATCAATACGGCGGCACGGCGTACGTGCTCACCAGCGATGGGACCACGCTCCGCGATCTGCCCAACGTCTCGCCGCTGCAGGCGTGCCCTGCCCCGGATGGGACGACGATCTTCTACTCGAACGTGAGCTACGTGCTCGCGTTCCCGTGATGACGGCGCGTTCGACCCAGCTCCGGGCGCGTTCAGCTCGCGCGCTCCTGCTGCTGTCCGTCCTCGCGTGGACGGGCGGCGCGGCCGCGTTGCCGAAATCCAGCTTCATCGGCCCTCCGGTGAAGAAGGTGAAGCGTGTGGTGACGCTCGCCCCTTCGCTGACGGACATTGTGCTGGCAGTGGGGGCGGGCGAGTCGTTGGTGGGCGTGAGCCGCTTCGACGAGGACGAACGGGTGGCGAAGGTCGCTCGGGTGGGCGGCTTTTCGGATCCATCCGTCGAGGCGGT
>JBJMQN010000315.1:0-4856 GCA_045802665.1 Myxococcaceae bacterium
GAATCCGAACGCGGAGATCGTGGACAAGATCGTGACGCAGTCCTCCGACAAGGAGTTCCACTGCCTCACGGTGACGTTGTTCTACAAAGCGAAGTAGGACCACTCGGATTCGGTAAGACTGGAGGCGCCCGGGACATACCCGCGGCGCCTTTGTCGTTTCAGGGATGAAATCCGGAACGAATGGGTTGCGAACGGGCGGCCGGTTCTACAGGTTCGGTCCGTAGGAGAGCGTAGCGATGCGACCGATGCGCGGAGGTGGTGGCGGTTACGGGCAGTTCCTCAACATGAGGAACGTGTCCTTCAAGATGGCGGTGGCCGTCGTCGTCGGCTCGATCGTGAACGCGCTGATGGCTCATCACGCCGAGGCGCCGTACCTCTCGCTCATCCCCAGCCACGTCATCCCGTGGGTCTGGGAGCCGTTCACCTACGGCTTCGTCGCGAACGATCCACTGGGCGTCCTCTTTGGCGCGCTGATCGTCTGGCAGATGGGCAGCACGCTGGAGATGACCTGGGGCTCGCGCAGGCTTCTCGTCTTCGCGCTGGGGACCACGGTGGTGGCCGGCGTTCTCACCGTGCTCCTGTCGCGGCTTCCCGGGCTGGAGCTGCTTCGCGACTACCCGTTCGCGGGTTCGCTGGTGCTCGGGTCCGCGCTGTGGGTCGGCTACGGCCTCGCGTGGGGAACGCGGATGACGAACTTCTGGGGCATGCCGCTGTCCGGCAACGCCTTCGCAGGCATCGGCGTGCTCTTCGTCGTGCTGCAGGCGGCGTTCTCCGGCTGGCAGCTCGTCATCCCGGACGTCATCGCGATCGCGATCACCTTCGTCTACGTGCGCTACGGATCAGCGGGCATGTGGTTCACGCGCTTCCGCGCCTGGCAGCTGCAGCGCAGGCTCAAGAGCCGCGGCAAGCACCTGCACGTGATCTCGAAAGATCGAAACGAGCTGCGCCCGAAGGACGACTACCTGAACTGAAGGGGACTTACGCCGCTCGCGACAGGAAGCCGCGGAGCGCGTCGAGGTCTGCCTTGCTCATCTGCTCGCCCTTGAAGCTGATGCCGAGCCCCTTGAGCTTGCCCTTCTGATCGCGATCCACGCGGACCACGTTTCCGACGAGCGTGCAGATCTTCGAGCCGTCCTTCTCCGGAAGCGCCAGCGCGACGGTGACCGCGATGCCTTCCTTCGCCGGCTCCTTCGTCCGCAGATAGAGCCCGCCCGCGGAGATGTCGCCGAGCGGCTCTTTCACGAACCGGTTCCCAATCCGAGCGTGCGCCGTGATGTCCAACGGCACTCGCCGCGAGGTCCGCTTCTCATGAGACGAACGGGACGTCATGGGACTCCCTTGTTCAGGCTGCTGGGACATTCTCGGACGGACCCGCCACAAAGGTGCGTGGCGGGCGCACATTTGTATCCCAGAAGCTGACGTCGGCGTCCACAGACCTACAGCAGTTTAGAGGCCGATCAGCGACAGCAGGTCGAGGAGCAGGGTAGCAGCCCGCTGACTCCGCTCCGTCCAGCTGCGATCGGAGAACGTCAAACCCTCCGGTATGTCCGCGAGCTCATTGGACTTTGGGCGATGGCCGCAGTCCGGGCAGAGCATCCCGCGGCCTTCAGGATCGTCGATCGCCTCAGTGACACCCACGCGCTTCTGACACAGCGCGCAAGCGACCAACAGTGGACGGTCTGAGCCGGGCGGACGCACGGGGACCGCGCGATGGGAGAGCCGATCGAGCTCGCCATCATCCAGATAAATCCCGGTGCACGAGCGGCAGTACTCCACCGCCAGCGTCTCCAGCTTCGCGGGCTCCATCGTGGTCCGGCAGTGCGCGCAGCGTCGCGGCGTGCGTCCCGCTTCGATCTCCGGCTTGTCGAATTTCCCGGTCACGTCCGCGAGCAGCGAGTGCTCGACGAAGACGCCGCCGCAGAACGCGCAGCGGTTGATCTCCTGATCGTCGCCGCTCGCGGTCTTCGCGAAGTACGGCTGAAGAACGCTCTCGCAACCGGGACAGGTGAGGATCATCGCAATCGCCATCGCCGCCATCTCGGCTGACGCAGCCGGATGGTCTTGAGGTACTGCAGCATCAGGTCCAGCTGCACATCCACATCTGAAGGCTCGGGCAGCGGGATCACCGGATCCTTCCACGCGGCTCTCTGGAGCGGGACCTTCGTTCTGGCAACCTGCTCGAGCTCGTTCGGATCAAGGAACAGCCCCGAGCAGCCGGGACAACGGTCCGTGCGCACGCCTCGGAAGTCGAGCGCGTCCATGTACGTCTTGCACGCGGGGCACTGCCGCGCCTGCTCCCACTTGCCCGGTTTCCCATCCGCGACGGACGTGTGGCCGGTGATCTGTTTGAGCTGATCCGCCGGCAGGAACATCGCCCCGCAGCCACACGCGTAGAGCTTCACCGACGAGCCGCCGCTCTTTCGCGGAGCGAAGCGCTCAGTCATCTCGTCCTGGCAGCGCGCGCAAATCACAGGTCGCGCAACCATTCGGACATGAGCTCGGACACAGGCGGAGCAGCGGGCGAGTGATGTGCTTTCGGCAGCTCGTCCAGCTCGCCCACGTGAACCGGTTTCCCGGCGGCGCGGCCGAGCTCGGCGAAGTCGAAGTAGACGTCGCGGCAGATGGGGCACTCGTCGAGCTGAACCTTCTGGAAGAGGTGGCGGACGTTGAGCCTGAGCATCTTCCGCTCGCACCGCTGGCACGTCCGGTCGCCTTCATCGCCGCGCTTGATGCCGTACAGGTTCAGCCGTGGAGAGATGTCCGTCAGCGACTCCTGTTCCACGACGAGGCCCACGCAGTCCGCGCACTCGAAGACGGACGTCACGTTCGGCGAGCCCTGCGTCTTCGCGACCTTCGGCTGCATCGGTTTTCTGCAGCGCGGGCAGGAGGGGATGATGGAGCTCGACATCGTTCCGCAAGCCTAAGACGAGGCGCGCTTGTCCGTCTCCCCCCACGCCTTCAACTTCCGGAACAGCGTCGCCGGGCCAATCGCCAGCTGCTCGGCGGTACGCGAACGGTTCCCGTCGTTCGCCTGCAGCACCGCGAGGATGTACTCCTTCTCAATCTCCTCCAGCGACCGGATGTTGCCGGGCTCGAAGCTCCCGGGCAGCGCGGCGCGGATCTCTTCGGGGAGATCATCCACATCGATGCGCGGCGAAGCGGCGAGCGCGACGGCCCGCTCCAACGCGTTCTGCAGCTCGCGCACGTTTCCCGTCGAGCGGTAGCGCTGGAGCTGATCGGCCGCACGCGGAGTGAGCCCGGAGGTCTTTCTGCCAAGCCGCTCGCCCGCCTCCGTCAGCAGCACGCGCGCCAGAGCGAGCACGTCCTCCTTGCGATCGCGCAGCGCCGGCACCCGGAGCTCGATGACCTTGAGCCGGTAGTAAAGGTCCTGCCGGAACCGGCCGGCGGCGACTTCGTCAGCGAGGTTCTTGTTCGTCGCCGTCACCACCCGCACGTCCACGTGGCGCGTCTTGTTCTCGCCGACGCGGCGGACTTCGCGCTCTTGAAGGACCCGCAGGAGCTTCACCTGCATCGCGGGCGTCACCTCGCCGATCTCGTCGAGGAACAGGGTCCCGCCGTTCGCCGCCTCGAAGAGCCCGGCCCTGTCCGCCACCGCGCCGGTGAACGACCCTTTCGCGTGTCCGAACAGCTCGCTCTCCAGCAGCGTCTCGGTGAGCGCGCCGCAGTTGATCGCCACGAACGGCCCGGACGCCCGCCCGGACTCTTCGTGGATGAGCCGCGCCATCCGCTCCTTGCCCACGCCGCTCTCGCCGGTGACGAGCACCGTGGCGTCCACCTTCGCCGCGCGCCGGGCGAGCTCGAGAAGCTTCGCCATCGCCTCGCTCCGGGCGACGAGCCCCGTCACCTCATCGGGTTTGCCGTCGATGCGAAGCAGCTGCTGCTTCCGGCTCCGGAACTTGCGCTCCACGTCCTTGAGCGCCGCCGTCACCTGGTTCATCTCCTGCTCGAGGCAGTTGTTCTTGAAGTGCGGTTCGATCCCGGAGAGCTGCTCGCCCCAGTCCTCCTTGAAGCGCCCCTCCATCATGCAGACCGCATCGCCCTTCGCCACGCAGCGCGTCTCCACGCAGAACACCTCGCGGCCGTTGCAGTACGAGAGATAGCCGGAGGCGAAGCCGCACAGCGTCCAGCAGACGGGCTCGGTGGACTGGCCGAACATGAGCAGGTGCTGTTCGGCCTCGTAGCTGTCTTTCCAGATCGAGTCCGCGAACGGCTGCGGATCCGTCGCCTTGCGCGCCACCGGCTCGAACGTGACGAGCCCCTGAAGCCTGTGCAGCCGCCCGCCCGCGGTCTTCCATTCCTGCTCGTTGTCCCAGGGGAAGTGCGTCTTCATCACCTCGGCGGTGCGCCAGCCGTGCGCGAAGCCGAACTGCGTGAGCAGCCCCCTTGCGGCTGTGAACCCGAACCGCTTGATGAGCTGCTCGCGCAGAATCCCCATCGCCACCGCATCGAGCAGGATCGCCCGCTGACCCGCGAACCGGATGGGGCCCCCGTTGGGGTCGAAGTCCAGAAGCTCCCGGAGATCCAGATCCTGCGCTCGCATCGCTGCCTCTCGAATCGATTGAGAAAACTCTCGTTTTGATAGCGGCGCAGTGCATTGTTTGCCACTGAATCGTGAGAGATCAGCCGTTTATGGATGGCGTGAGGGTTGCTGTAGGACACCGCATGCAGCTGTCTAACCCCCCTGAAAGGAATCTATGAAGCGGCACATCCTCACTGCAGCGCTGATCCTGACTCCCGCCCTCGCCTTCGCGGCGACCTCCTCGTGGGAGATCGATCCGTCGCACTCCTCCGCGGCCTTCACCGTGAAGCACATGATGGTGACGAACGTTCGCGGC
>JBJMQN010000316.1:0-3201 GCA_045802665.1 Myxococcaceae bacterium
CAAGTCCTCGCTCTACGGGACGGACGAAGACAGCAAGAACGTGACGCGCGCGGTGCTGGTGTTCTGCCTGGACCGGATCCTGCGGCTGCTTCACCCGTTCATGCCGTTCATCACCGAGGAGATCTGGCAGAAGCTCCCGATGGCGCGGCCGACGGACTCGATCATGATCGCGCCGTTCCCCAGGGCGGAGAGCGGGCTTCACGACGAGGCGGCCGAAGCGGAAATGCGCCCGGTGATCCAGGCCATCGAAGGCCTGCGGACGATCCGCGGCGAGAGCAACCTGTCTCCGGCTTCCAAGCTGGAGGCGATCATCCAGAGCCGGGACGAGAAGCTTTTGGGCACGCTGGAGAAGTGGCGCAGCTACCTGATGCCGCTCGCGGGGCTGTCGAAGCTGACCGTCAGCGGCCCGGGGCCCAAGCCCGCTCAGTCCGCCGCTGCGATGACCGAGGCGATGGAGATCTTCGTGCCGCTGGCCGGGCTCATCGACTTCGACGAAGAGCGGAAGCGCATCGACAAGGAGCTCCAGAAGATCGATCAGGAGCTCTCATCCATCTCAAAGAAGATGGAGAATCCGAACTTCGTGCAGCGCGCGCCGCCGGAAGTCGTGGCGGAGAGCCGTGCGCGCATTGACGAGCTCACCGCCAAGAAGGCGAAACTGAAGGAACACCTTTCCCGTCTCTCCCCCGAGGGTGCCATGAACAGCGGCAATAACGGCAACAACGGCAGCAACGGCCAGCAGAGCCCGGCCATCGCATCGGTGTTGCAGAACCCGGAGACCGCGAAGGTGAAGGTCGCACCGGAAGCGGAAGGGAACGTGGATCTGTCCGAGGAGCTCGCGGACGAGATTGCGTCGGTGAAGGTCCCCGCGGGCCCTGACGCTCAGGTCACCGAAGCCCTGGACAAGCTGCGCGAGGGCACGAAGGAAGGGCTCTCCGCGCGCGACCATCAGGATCTGGGCGTGGCGTACCTGAACATGGGCCTCGTCGACGACGCGGTCCGCGAGTTCAAGGAAGCGGAGAAGGGCGGCATCAAGAGCAGGGTGAAGCAGGTGGTGAAGAAGGTCTCCGCTCCGAA
This sequence comes from Myxococcaceae bacterium, assembly GCA_045802665.1. Lineage (GTDB taxonomy): Bacteria > Myxococcota > Myxococcia > Myxococcales > Myxococcaceae > JBJMQN01. The sequence continues at coordinate 1,075 of JBJMQN010000316.1, forward strand.
GAAGCCCGCGAAGAAGAAGGCGCCCGCCAGGGCCTCCGCGAAGAAGGTGACGAAGGCGAAGCTCACGGTGCAGGGCAAGAAGCCCGGCGCGCGGAAGAAGGCGAAGGCCGCGATCAAGAAGGCCGTCGCGAAGGTGAAGGCGAAGCTCGCCTCCAGGAAGACGAAGAAGCCTGCGGGGAAGGGCAAGAAGAAGCGGTGAGCACGCATCTCGACCGGCTGATCGATCTCGCGCTCGACGAGGATCTCGGGGCGGCGGGAGATGTGACCACGTCCGCGCTGGTCCCCGCTTCTGCTCGCGGCCGGGCGGAGCTGTGGGCGAAAGAGAAGATGGTCCTCGCCGGCTTCGAGGCCTTCACGCGCACTTTCGAACGGGTGGACCCGGAGGTGAAGGTCCAGCTGCTCGCGAAGGATGGCGACGAGTCCGGGCCGAAGAGCCTGGTCGCGAAGCTGGAGGGCCGGCTGTCCTCGCTGCTCATCGGCGAGCGGACGGCGCTGAACCTGATGCAGCGCGCGTGCGGCATCGCGACCCTGTCTCGGCAGGCGGCGAATGCAGTGAAGGGGAGCAGGACGCAGATCCTCGACACGCGGAAGACGCCACCGGGGCTGCGGGGCCTGGCGAAGCAGGCGGTGAAGGCGGGCGGGGCGACCAATCACCGCTTCGGGCTCTTCGACGGCGTGCTCATCAAGGACAATCACATCGCTGCGGTGGGTGGTTCGGTGAAGAAGGCGCTGCAGCTCGCGAAGGCGAACGCGCCGAGGCTCGTGAAGATTGAGATCGAAGTGACGAACTTCGACGAGCTCCGCGAGGCGGTGGCGGGCGGGGCGGACGTCGTGCTGCTCGACAACATGGATGATGAGCAGCTCGCGCAGGCGGTGAAGATCGCCGGCGGGAAGGTTCAGCTCGAGGTCTCCGGCGGCGTCACCGTCGAGCGTCTGCCGAGGCTCGCGAAGCTGGGCGTGGACTTCGTGTCGATGGGCGCGCTCACGCATTCAGCGCGGGCGATGGATCTCTCGCTGGAGATCGTGCTCGACAAGAAGCGCCGCTGAGCCACAAGCTTCGCGCTCATGAAAATCGTCGTTTTCGGTGCGACTGGGCTCACGGGCGGGGAAGTGCTGAAGCAGGCGCTGGAGGCGGGCCACTCGGTGACGGCGGTCGCTCGCAGCCCCGAGGCGATCACCACGAAGCACGAACGCCTCACGGTCGTGAAGGGTGACGCGCAGAACGCGGGCGAGGTCTCCGCGGCTGTTGCGGGACAGGACGCGGTGGTCGTCGCGCTGGGCTCGCGAAATCTCAAACCGACGACGCTGTATTCGGACGCGGCGCGGAACGTCACAGCGGCGATGAAGCAGCACGGCGTGAAGCGGCTCACCTGGCTCTCGGCCGCGGGGGTGGGCGACAGCGCGGACCAGACCCGAAGGTCGTCCTTCATCTTCGGGCGGATCGTGATGCCGCTGATGCTCAAGAACGTCTACGCGGATCACGCGAGGGCCATCGACGTGCTCAAGCAGAGCGGCGTGGAGTTCGTGGTCGCGCGGCCGGTGCAGCTCAAGAACTCGCCGGCGGTGGGGAAGATCATCGTCACTCCGCCCACGGAGAAGATCCCTCACCTCACGATCACCCGCGCGGACGTCGCGAAGTTCCTGCTCGAGCAGCTCTCGTCGAACGCGCACGTGGGGCAGGGGCCGGTCATCAGCAACTAGAAGGGGAACCGAAAGATGCTTTCCTTGTTGGCGACCGCGCTGCTCGCGATCGTTCCGGTCCAGACAGCGTCCACCGATGTTCACCTCTCTCCGCGCGGCCGCTCCGTGGGAGTGCTCGCGAGCGCCGTCTCCGGGATGGGCTGCATAAGGTGCAGGCTCGTCACCGCGCCGGTGAAGAGCGTGGTGCTCGCGCAGAATGGCGCGGATGTGCAGACCCCGCCGCCGCTTTTGCCCGCGGATCCGTACGAGCAGACGCCGCCGCCCCCGCCGCCTCCGCCCAACGACGTCCCGGACTACAACAAGGTCCCTCCCGAGCAGCAGCAGCAGAACGGAATCCCGCCGCCACAGACAAAGCTGCGGACGGATCCCCACGCGGGAGATTGGGTGGGCGGCGAGGCGCTGGTCGGCGGGCTGACGCTGTTCGGA
>JBJMQN010000317.1:0-7909 GCA_045802665.1 Myxococcaceae bacterium
TCTCACCGAACGCAGGCTGGCTCTTCGCCGCGACGGGCGTCGGCTACTACCTGACCTACGAGTGGTTCCACTTCGCGTACCACCTGCCGGAGAACAGCGCGGTGGGTCGAATCGGACTGGTGCGCGTGCTTCGGAAACACCACGCGGATCACCACGACTTGACCCGAATGGGCCGATACAACTTCAACATCACGTTCCCAATCTTCGATTCGGTGTTCGGGACGACCTGGAAAGATGAGCCGTAGTCACTTCGTCTGCGGCTTGTTCGGCTCCGAGAAAAGCTTCTCCAGCTCCGACACGAGCGGATGGTTCGGATCCAGCTCGCGGAGTCTTCGCAGCGCCTCGCGCCCTTCGCGCTCGTGCTCGCCGGCGAGGTGCGCTCTCGCGAGCCAGGCCCAGACGACGACGCTGTTGGGGAGTGCCTTCGACGCGGCGTCGAATTGCTTCGCGGCGTGCTCGTAGTCCTCGTTCTGGTACGCGGCGAGACCCTGGCCGAAGGTGAAGTACGGATCCTTCCCGGCGATGTCCTCGCCTTTCTTCTCCAGCTCAGCGGCTCTCGCGGGCTGACCGGCCCGGTTCGCGGCGGCGACGGCGTTGGTGTAGAGCGGCCGGTACTCGGGGAATCTCTCGATGCCGAGCTCCAGAATCTTGAGCGCGTTCTTGTAGTCGCCTCGCCGCATCCGTACGACGCCGAGGTTCGAGTACAGCTCCTTCACGACCGGCTCGCGTTCGACGAGGAACGTGAGGAGCCGCTCCGCCTCGGCGTCCTTGCCATTGAGCATCTGGTCCACGGCGAGGTTGTTGAAATAGAGCGCCAACGCCTGACCGTCGGAGAGGCGTTGATAGAGCGCGAGCTTCCAGTCCGTCTGCTCGCTCACGAAGTCGTAGACCTTCTGGTACGTGCCCTCGCCTACGCCCACCGCGATGTGGCTGCTCACGAAGAACAGGCCCTGATGCTGGTAGTAGATCGGGACCTCGCTCACGTAGACGAAGTTCGTGTGCACGCCGAGCTCGCGCGCCGCGGCGGTGAGCAGGTTCGAGTACGCCATGCAGTCGCCCTGACGCGATCGATACGCGCCCTCGGCGCTCAGGGTTGCGTTGGAGGAGTACTGGAAGTCGAGCCCGTGCGGATCGGTCAGGTAGCGCACCAGCCGCCGCATCCGATCCACCTCGGTGCCGTCCACGCCCACGGAATCTTTGAAGCGCGTTCTGGCTTCGTCCGAGAGGACCAGCGGATCTTCCAGCGTGAAGCCGGAGGCGGAGGCGTCGTGGAGGAGCGCCCGGCCGTCGTCGAGCTTCGGCGCGACGGTCGCGCATCCAGAGGCGACTGCGAGGACGGCGACCCAGATCGGCGCTCGGACCATGCGCAACATTGTACTGGAGTCGCCTCGCAACACGACTGGTCGCAGGGCAACTGAGCGAACGGGACTGTTGAGGAAACCTGGCCGCGTGGTTATTGGTCCCACATGTCTCTCAAGGTGCGGCTGTACTCGGATTTCGTCTGACCGTTCTGCTTCATCGCGGAGCGGAGCAGCCTGGTCAGGTTGCAAGGTGAATACGACGTGGATGTGGATTGGCGCGGGTTCGAGCTCTCCCCGCAGACCCCGAAGGGCGGCATGTCGCTGACCGCGAAGTTCGGTGCGCGCGCAGCGCAGATGACCGAGCGCGTGAAGGGCTTCGCTCGCGAGTTCGGAATCCCGGACGAGGACTTTCATCCGCCGATGCATTCCCCGAACACGCGGAGTGCGCTCGCGGTGGCGGAGTACGCGCGGGACGAAGGCAAGCTGACGCCCTTCCGCGATGCGGCGATGGAGGCGCACTGGAAGGACAACGTCTCGCTCGAAGATCCGGACGTGATCCGCAAGGTCGCGAAGAAGGCCGGGATCGATCCGGAGAAGGCCGTCGTGGCGATGAGCGACGAGCAGTACCTCGGCAGAGTCGATGCGCTCCGCGAAGAGGCGAACCTGGCGGGCGTGAGCGGCATCCCCACGTTCTTCTTCGGCGGGATCAAGGTCGTGGGCTGCCAGCCGTACGAAGTCCTCGAGCGAGCCGCGTCGATGGCCGGAGCGAAGAAGAAGGCATGAGCCTCAAGCTGACCCTGCCCTCCGACGACGCCTGGGTTCCGTCCCCCGAGGACACGCCCTTCAAGAAGCTCGGCGGAGAGGAGCAGGTGCTCGCGCTGGCTGAGGCGTTCTACGACGAGATGGAAAAGCACGAGCCGGAGCTCGCGAAGCTGCACAACCTGGATGAGCACGGGAAGATCTCCCGGCGGTCGCGCGAACGGTTCGGGCTGTTTCTGATCGGCTGGCTCGGCGGACCGCAGCACTACATGGAGCGGCACGGCCACCCGCGGCTTCGGATGCGGCACGGTCATCTCCCGGTGAACGTGAACATGCGCGATGCGTGGCTGCGCAGCATGCAGCGAGCGATGGACGCTCGCGCCATCACCGGTGGCCTCCGGAAGTTTCTCGACTCGCGCTTCGGCGAGGTCGCGGATTTTCTCCGCAACGTGCAGGAGTAGCGGATGCCGCAGTACACGCCGCGTGAGCCGTTCCGTCCGCTCTCGGTAGCGGCCGGCCCACACGCGCAGACCATCCTCGCGTCGCTGATTCGCAGGCCCAACGTCGGCAGGCTCCGTCGCGAGCGCTGGGACACGCCGGACGGCGACTTCGTGGATCTGGACTTCGTGCAGGGACCGTCGGACGCGCCGTGGCTCATCGTGCTGCATGGGCTCGAGGGCTCTGCTCGCAGCGGCTACGTGGTGGAGCTGCTCCGGGGAGCGAAGGAGCGCGGGTGGAACGCAGCCGCGTTGAACTTCCGCTCGTGCAGCGGCGAGCCGAACCGGAAGATCCACTCGTACTCGTCAGGTGACACCGTCGACGCGAAGTTCGTGATCCGAAAGCTCCGTGAACGGGCACCGAAGTCGAAGCTCTTCGCGGCCGGCTTCTCGCTCGGCGGCAACGTGTTGCTCAAGACGCTCGCGGAGCTCGGGGTGACGCGCGATGTGGACGCCGCCGCGGCGATTGGCGTGCCGTTCGATCTCGACTCGTGCGCGGTGCAGATCGACTCGGCGGGGCGGATGACGTGGCTGTACCGGAGCGTCTTCGTGAGCGCGCTGAAACGCAAAGCGCTGATCAAGGCGAAGCGGTTTCCGGGGCAGCTGGATGTGCGCGCGATCAAGACGGCGAAGGGGATCCGCGCCTTCGACGACGTGGTCACCGCGAAGCTCTACGGCTACCGCGACGCAGGGGAGTACTACCGCGCCGCCGCATCGAACGCCGTGCTCCCACAGATCCGCGTCCCCACGCTGCTCATCTACGCGAAAGACGATCCGATCGCGCCGCCGCCGGAGTTCAGCCGAGAGGCGATGGAAAATCCCGCGCTCCACTTCCTGCAATCCGAGCAGGGCGGACATGTCGGCTTCGTGGATGGCACGCCGTGGAAGCCGGGCTACTGGGCCGAGCGCGAGGCGCTTCACTTCTTCGATCAACGACTGGAACAGCGATGAGCCGCGAGAACACTGACGATCAGGCTGAATCGCTCCTTCGGCTGTATCCGTTCGCGCGCAGCCAACCGAATCCGCTGGCACATGCGCTCCAGACGCTGATCGAAGAGGAGCGGATGCGTCGAGGCACACCCGAGCCGCTCACCGGTGCCTACTCGCGGATCGCGCTCACGCAGGGGAGCATTCTGAATGGTGAGTTCGATCTCTCCACGATGGGGCATTGGGAGAGCTGGCCCATCGGCGCGGTGATCGTGGATCTGAAGGAAACGATCCTCCTGAACCAGCGCTACGGCTTTCAGATCACCGACGGCGCGCTGCGGGCGATCGGCGAGGCGCTCCGGGCGAGATTCCGCTCCGGCAAGCTGGTTCGGATGCACGGCGACTGCTTCGCGGTGCTGCTGCCGCCGTCCTCGGAAGTGCCGATGTCGGAGTCGTACGCGACGGAGATCCCTGCGCTGCTCACGAAGGCCGTCCTCGCTTCGCTGCCGGATGATGGAGAGCCACCGCCAGGCATCGCGTTCACCCCTGCCCTGCTCCAGCTTCGGATCGTGAATCCGCCGAACGCCGCGATCCTCGGCCCACTGGTCTACGCCGAGTGCGAGCGCGCCTACGTGCTGCAGCGGACCGGCGGCGCGACAGGCATTCAGGAGCGGCGGGTTGACCTTCAAGGCTCCGTGCAGGTCCCTGCCGGACGCTGAGTCTGCCCTTTTCGGCCACTTTTGATAAAGCCGCTCCCGTTTCAGGAGGGGTCTCCCCACACATGGCTACGCCCGCTGCCGCGCTCCCCGCCGCCGTCCCGGAGCTGACCCGGCAAGAGAAAGTCTTCACGATCGTCGGAACGCTGCTCGGGTTGCTGCTCGCCGCGTTGGACCAGACCATCGTCGCCACCGCCGGTCCGCAGATTCAGAAGGATCTCGTGATCGAGCCTTCGCTCTACGCGTGGATCACGACCTCGTACCTCGTCGCCTCCACGGTCTTCGTGCCGATCTGGGGAAAGCTCTCCGACGGCCTCGGCCGCAAGACGACGCTCATCGCCGGCATCCTCATCTTCCTGCTCGGCTCCGCGCTGTGCGGCATCTCGCACAACACCCTGGAGCTCATCCTCTTCCGAGCGATCCAGGGCGTGGGCAGCGCCTCCCTCTTCACCAGCGCCTTCGCCGTCGTCGCGGACATCTTCCCGCCGTCCGAGCGCGGCAAGTATCAGGGCATCTTCGGCGCCGTGTTCGGATTGTCGTCGGTGGTGGGGCCGCTCGCGGGCGGGTTCATCACGGACAACTTCGGCTGGCACTGGGTGTTCTTCGTGAACCTGCCGCTGGGGGCGATCGCGCTGTTCTTCATCTTCTCGCGCATGCCTCCGCTCAAGCGGCCGGGCGCGACGCTCTCGCTGGACTATCTGGGCGCGCTGACGCTGATGGTGTTCGCGGTGCCGCTGCTGCTCGCGCTGTCGCTGGGCCGCCGCACGATCAATCCGGGTGAGACGGGCTACCTGTGGGGCTCGCCGCAGATCCTCGGGATGTTCGTGCTCTCCGTCGTGGGTCTCGTCGCGTTCGTGTTGGTAGAGCGGCGGGTGAAAGATCCGATCCTCGATTTGAGCCTGTTCCAGAACAAGACGTTCACCATCGGCAACCTCGCGGCGTTCGCATCCGGCGGCGCGTTCCTGGGCGCGATCGTGTTTCTGCCGCTGTTCATGGTGAACGTCGTTGGGCTGTCGGCGACGAACTCGGGGCTCACGATCACGCCGCTCACGATGGGGATCGTCGCGGGAAACATCGTCTCCGGTCAGCTCGTCTCGCGCACCGGGCGCTACAAGCCGCTGCTGCTCGGCTCGCTCATCATCTTGAACGTCGCGTTCGCGATCATGGCGTTCACGCTGACCGCGGACTCCACTCAGGGCGGCGTGACTCTCAAGATGATCCTCGTGGGCATCGGGCTCGGGCCTTCGATTCCGATCTTCACGCTCGCGATCCAGAACGCGGTTGCGCCCCAGCGCATCGGCGTCGCGACCTCCGCGGCGACGTTCTTCCGGCAGATGGGCTCCACCATCGGTGTCGCGGTCCTCGGCACCGTGTTCGGCGCGTCGCTCACCTCCGCGATGGAGAGCAAGATCGGCGAGGCGACGAAGGATGTTCCGGCGGAGTTCCGGAGCCAGTTCGCGGCGCCGAAGCCCGGCGCACCGAAAGAGGAAGGCGCTTCAGGGACGGGCAGCTTCGACGCACCGAAGATCAAGCAGAAGATCGCGGACGGCTTCGCGCAGCAGAAGATTCTGATCGTCAAGGCGCTGCGCGACGACGATCCGGCGGCGAAGAAGGCGCTGATGGAGAGCCCGCGCACCGATCCGCGGATCAAGCAGGCGATCGAGGCAGGTGGCATCCGCGCGCAGGTGAAGGCCGGGTTCGATCAGATGCTGAAGGGCGTGAGGGCGGCGCTGGATCAGGGCGCGCCCGGGCTGCAGTCGCTGCAGCAGAATCCGAAGCTGCCGGAGAAGATGCGGGCGGGCCTTCAGCAGATTCCGCCGGAAGCGGTGGCGACGCCGGATGGGCGGGACGCGGTCTTCGCGAACGTGAAGGAGCACATGGAGGACGCGGAGAAGGACGCCGAGGATCAAGCCGTCAGCTCCGCGCTGGCGGGCGTGGATCAGGGGTTGGATTCGGCGCAGAAGCTCGCGAACACGACGGTGGACAAGGTCGGCGTCGCGATGAAGGAGGCGTTCACCGAGTCGATCCGGCAGATCTATCTGTACTCGATCTTCATCGCGGTGCTGGCGTTCCTGATCACGCTGCTGCTGCCCGAATTGCCTCTCCGGAAGACGAACGCCGCTGCTCCACCAGTAATGGAGTAAGCGCGAAAGTTGTTGTAGAGCGCACCGCCCATGACCTTCCCTCGACTCCTCGTCCTCGCAGCTGTCTCCTCCATCGCCCTCTTCGGCTGCGGCGGTGGAACGAAACTCCCCGACGGCGGCACCACCGATCGCAACGTGTGCACCGACGGCGTTCCGACGATGATCGTCACGGTGGTGGACACCTCGGGCAAGCCCGTGAAGGGCGCCACCGTGTCCGCGCGCAACGTGGGCAGTGGCAAGATCGTGACCGGCACCACCGACGATCAGGGCGTGACGAAGGCGGTCACGAGCGACATCGGTTCGGGCAGCATCCAGCTGTCCGCGACGCTGGGCACGCAGAGCAGCAACGTGCAGCAGACCGAATGGCAGTGCGGCGAATGCTCCTGCACCGCGACCCCGTCGAGCACGACGCTGACTCTGCAGTAGGCGGCTCGCTACGCCTCGACGCACGCGCGAAGGGTCAGACCGGCGAGCGGCCGAGCGTGCTCGGGCGATTGAGTTTCCGCGTCCGACAACGGTACCTTCGGGGAAGATCATGGCTTCGCTGAAGAGGGAGCTCGAGCGATCCGTCCCTGAGCTTCGGGAGCGGTACCTCGAGCGGGAGATGTCGGTTCCGGTTGGCCTTTTGGAGGCGCTGGAGGCGGACGCGCGCAATGGGGCCCGTGAGCTCGCTCGGCGGATCCGCGAGCGGCGGACCAAAAACCGCGCGGAGGGTCAGCGGCTTCGAAACCTCCTCAAGTTCGAGCAGGAGCTCTGGGCGTCCGGGCACGAGTTCGTCGCGGGCTGTGACGAGGCCGGCATGGCACCGCTGGCGGGCCCGGTGATCGCCGCGGCGGTGATCCTGCCGCGGAACTACAAGCTCCGTGGGCTGGACGACTCGAAGAAGATCGTCGACGAAGAGCGGCGGGAAGAGCTGCGCCGGATGATCGAGCAGGACGCGCTCGCGTGGGGCGTGGGCCGCGCCGAGGTCGAAGAGATCGACACGCTGAACATCTACCACGCGGGCCTGCTGGCGATGAGCCGGGCGGTGGCGGCGCTCTCGAAGCAGAAGGTCCCGACCTTCGTGCTGGTGGACGCGCGGAAGATCCCGAACTGCGAAGTGCCTCAGCGCGGGATCATTCACGGAGATGCGCTGTCAGCGACGATCGCCGCGGCGAGCATCATCGCGAAGACGACGCGTGACCGGCTGATGAACGAGATCGAGAAGGAGTATCCCGGCTACGACTTCTGCGAGAACAAGGGTTACCCCACCCCGTTTCATTGCAAGAAGTTGAAGGAGCTGGGGGCGACGCCGTGGCATCGGAGGAGCTTCAACCGGGTGCGTGAGGTGCTCGGGCTGGATCCGGTGCAGCTGGATGCGTTCCCCGAAGCCGCGGACGAAGGCGACGAGCTTCGGTGAGCGCGGACCGCGAGATCGACGCGGTGCTCGGGGAGCTCGGATTCGGATTGCCGGAGTCGCGGGGCGTCGCGCGAGTTGCGTTGGAAGCGGCGCAGCTGACCCGAACGGGCAAGACGCGGATCTCGAATGAGAAGATCCCGAAGATCGAAGCGCTGCTCGGCGAGAA
>JBJMQN010000318.1:0-13760 GCA_045802665.1 Myxococcaceae bacterium
ATGGGCTGGTCGCGCTGGCGGCTTCGTGGAGGCTTCCGAGCTTCGAGCCCTTCGCGGAGGTGCGCGGAGGCTGGGGTGTGGTGCAGACTGCGCATGTGGACGCGCGGCTGGGCGGCGTCTTTCTGACCGTGGGCGTGAGGTATCCGGTCCGATGAGAAGGCTTGCGATCGCCACCGCGCTGCTGCTGTACGGGTGCGGCGGCGCCGTTCCGCCTCCAAAGATCGTCTCTGTCGATCCGGCCGAATCTCCCGCCAGCGCCGTCGTGCAGGTGCGGGTGAAGCTCGAGGCGCTGCTCCCCTCCAGCGTGAACTACGACAAGTCCACCGCCACGGCCGCGACGGCGGCCACCATCTTCGTGGGCGATACGAACGTGGGCGACAGCAACGTGGATCCCACCGGAACGGTGTCCGCCCTCGTGCCCTCCATTCTGACGCCGGGGACGTACGACGTCCGCGTGCTGCTCTCGGATGGCCGCAGCGCGACGGCGCCGCAGGCCTTCACCGTGACGCCGGGCGTCTGGCCGCAGAGCTACACGATCGATCCCATCCCGGATGTGACCTCGGGCGCCGCGTTTCCAATCACCGTGCGAGCCGTCGGAGGGGCGGGAACGACCTTCAGCGGGAACGTGATGCTGTCCGTGAGCAAGGCGGCCATCAGGCCCACCGTGAGCACCTCCTTCGTCTCGGGCGTGCTCAATCAGAGCGTGACGCTCACCGCGAAGAACTCGAACGTGACGATCACCGTGCGAGACAGCAACGGCGCGACGGGGACGTCGAACACGTTCCACGTGCAGTGAGAAGCGTTCATCCAACCGGAGAGCGGACGAGGCAGAGAGGACTGCTCAGCAGGGCTTCGGTCCGCTCAGTGCGGCGCCGCTCGAAGCACCGTGATCGCCTCCGCGATGTCCTTCGGCAGCGGCGCCTGGATCGTCCGAGCGGAGATCCCCTCCAACACCGGCATCACCAGCGTCTCCGCGTGCAGCGGCGTGCGCTGAAGCACCGGCGCGCCGTCCGCGTTCCTCACCGGCTCTTCGCTCCCGTACTGATGATCCACGAGCAGCGGATGGCCCACTGACGCGAGGTGCACGCGGATCTGATGCGTGCGGCCGGTGAGCGGCGTGGCCTCCACCAGCGACGCCTTCGCGAAGCTCTCCAGGGGCCTCACCAGGGTGCGCGCGTTCTTGCTGTCCTCGCCCTTTCGAGCGATCCGCATCCGCCCCCGCCTCGCCGGCGCGAGCGCCGCATCGATGTCGACCGGCTCGGCCATCGCGCCCTGCACGAGCGCGACGTACTTCTTCTCGATCCGGCCGGCCTCGAACGCCATGGACAGGGTCCGGTGCGCTCGGTCATTGAGCGCGAAGAGCAGGACGCCCGAGGTGTCGCGGTCCAGCCGGTGGACGACCCAGAGCTTCTTCTTCAGCTCCGCCTCGAGCTGCTCTTTGAGCGGCGGCGCGGCGTGCTCTCCCCTGCCCGGGATGACGAGCATCCCGGCGGGCTTGTCGACGGCGATGAACCCTTCGCCCTCGAAGAGGATCACTCCAGCTCCGCCACCTTGAGGACCTTCACCGGCCCGAACGCTTTGAGCTGCGGGACGATCGCCGACGCCTTGCCCACGACGACGATGAGCGGCTTGTCGAGGGCCAGGTAGCGCTGCGACACCTCGTTCACCCGCGCCGGGGTCACCTCCGCCACGCGCGACCGGTACTTCTCCACCCAGTCGTTGCCCAGCCCGTACAGCCAGATGTCCGCGAGCGACCCGCCCACCGCCTCGTTCGTCTCGAGCCGGAGCGGATACAGGCCGGAGACATACGTCTTCGCCGTCTTCAGCTCGCGCGGGGTGAGGCCCTTCTGCTTCACCTTCGCCACCTCCGCGAGCGCGACGTCGATGATCTCCTTCGTCGTCTCGTTCTTGGTGAAGGTGGAGATCTCGAAGTAGCCGCCCGCTGCGAGCCCCGCGAAGTAGCTGCCGACGCCGTAGGAGAGGCCCCGGTTCACGCGCACTTCATTGACGAGCCGGCTCGTGAACCCGCCGCCCAACGACGTGTTCATCACCACCGAAGGGATGCTGTCCTCGTGCCCCTTGCGCATCCCGATCCCGCCAATGCGCACCTGCGACTGCGTCTGCTCGGGCTTGTCGACGACGATGATCTGGCCCGCGTTGGGGAGCTCTTTGAACGTGGGCGGCGGCGCGACCTCGGTGGGGCCACCGGTCCAGCCGGCGAACGCCTTGTCCACCGAGACCTTCAGCTTCTCGGGGTCGATGGCGCCCACCACGAACAGCGTGGAGATCTTCGGGCCCAGCCGCTCCTTGTGGAAGCGCACGAGGTCGTCGCGGGTGAAGCTCTGGATGTCCTGCTTGTTGCCGCCGGGATCGTGCGCGTACGGGTGATCGCCCCAGAGCGCCTTCGTGAACGCCCGGTCCGCCACCGTCGCCGGATCGTCCATGTCGTTGGCGAGCTGCGCGAGCGTCCGGCTCTTCGCGGACTGGACCTCTGCCTCCGGAAATGACGGCTCACGGATGAGCTGCGCCATCACCTGCAGCATGTCGTCGAGCTTATCGGCCGGAGCGCTGATCGAGCACGAGAAGCCATCTTCGGAGACGCCGATGCCGAGCTGCGCGCCGACGAACTCGATCGCCTCGTCGATCTGATCGGCGGAGAGCTTCTTCGTGCCCCGCCGCATCACCCGAGCGGTGAAGTCCGCGAGCCCCGCCTTGCCCGGCGGATCCATCGCGCTGCCGGCGCGGATCACGAGCCGGAGGCTGACCAGCGGCAGCGGGCCGCGCGCGACGGCGATGACGCCGAGGCCGTCTTTGGTCGTGAAGCGTTCGATCGGGGGGAGCTTGACGTCCTTCGGGACATCGCCACCCTTGCTGGCGGTGGCGGCTACTGTGGCCATGAGAAGAATGCCTCCGATCACTGCTGAGCTTCCGCGCTCTGTTCGATGGGGAGAGGTTTGACGGTGACGACCGACCTGCGCGTCGCGGTGAAGTACTTCTTCGCCGCGGCCTTCACCTGCTCGTTCGTGATGGCGTCGTAGCGGGCCGGCAGCGAGAGCAGCGCGCGCCAGTCGCCGAGCAGGGTCTCGTAGTTGCCAATCGCGTTCGCCCGGCCGCTGTTGGTGGAGAGCTCGCGGAGCTGGTGCGCTCGCAGGTTGTTCTTCACCTTCTGGAGCTCGCGGTCCGTGAGGCCGTCTTTGGCGAGCTTCTCGAGCTCCGCGTAGATGACTGCCTCCACCTCCGCCGGCTTCGAGTCGGGCTTCAGCTCCGCGTGGAACATGACGAGTCCGGGATCGATGCGCCAGGTCCAGTCGATGCCGACAGACGTCGCGAGCTCCTTGCCGTAGACGAGCGCTTTGGTGAGCCGGCTGCCCTCGCCCACCGAGAGCGCGTACTGGATCACGTCCAGCACCTGGGTGTCCGGATCGGTGGCGACGGGGGCTCGGTAGCCGATGAGCAGGCTCGGAGACTGCGCCGGATATTCGACGACCGCGCGGCGTTCGCCGATCTGGTCGGGCTCGGAGTTCACGACCGGCGGCAGCGCCGGGCCCTTCTTGATGTTGCCGAAGTATTTTTTCAAGAGCGCGAGGGCGGCCTTCGGCTCGAAGTCGCCGGTCAGGTACAGCGTCGCGTTGTTGGGCGCGTAGTAGGTGCGGAAGTACTGCTCGCAGTCCGGCCGGGTGATGTTGTCGATGTCGCCCATCCAGCCGATCACCGGCCAGCGGTACGGGTGGGCCTTCCAGACGAGCGTCCCGAGCTCCTCGTCCATGATCCCGGTGATGTCGTTGTCGACGCGGGACCGCCGCTCCTCTTTGACGACCTCGCGCTCCGAGGCGAGCGACTTGTCGTTGATGCTGAGCGCGCGCATCCGATCGGATTCGAGATCGAGCACGGTCTCCAGCGCCTCCGCGGCGAAGTCCTCGTAGTACACGGTCATGTCCGTGGTCGTGTACGCGTTCGACCGGCCGCCGTTCGATTCGAGCGTGAGGTCGAACATCTTCGGGCCGTACTTCTTCGAGCCGTTGAACATCATGTGCTCGAAGAGGTGGCTGATGCCGGTGATGCCCGGCCGTTCATTGCGCGAGCCCACGTTGAAGAAGATGTAGAGGCTCATCACCGGCGCGTCGTGGTTCGGCCACAGGCGCACTTTCAGCCCGTTGGGGAGCGTCGCCTCGGTGATGTCCACCAGCGCCGAGAGCGCGGGATCGGGCGGAAACGCGTCGGACTTCTTCTTCGCGGAGGCTTTGGGCACTGCGGACTCCTGACTGGGGTTCTGAGCCAACGCCGCGCCCGCGAAGCACAAGCTGAGGGCGAGCAGCGGCAATCTGGCGGGATGCATGAACAGGCGCGCGAAACTACAACGGGATCTAACGGCAAGGCGGATGTTCCGCATCGCGCGTTGGTTGAAAGACGCCGGTCATTCAGCGGTGGCGCGGATCCTCTTCGACCACCGGATGGGTGATGCTGACGCGCCACGTCCAGCCCAGGCGTCAGCGTCCGATCGCCGAACTGAAACGCGCGCTGGCGTGTGTCGGGGATGTGCGCGGCGCTCAGCAGTCGCTCGGCGTGGATGACGACGTCCCCCAAGGAGAGATCGCGGGCGCGGTCCGCGGAGCCGATCGCCGTCAAAGCAAGAATATCCGCGGGCTCGAATGCACGTGGCTGCTTCGGATCGTCACCATTCGCGATCGAGCGGCGGCGTATGGGTGAAGCCACGCATCGGAAGAGCCATCGGAACATCGCGCGGTGATGAGCGCCGCCAGGATGTTCGGCTCCGCGCGTGAGGGCGCGGCGTTCGCGATCGAAGCGCGCCTTCTCCAGCTCGCCGGCCGCGATCAGCAGCTGGATCTGAGACACGTCGCGGGCGATGTCGGAGAGAGTGTCCGATCGCTCGGCGGAGAGCGGCGCTCGGTCCGACCGGCTTTGTCACCGGACGGATATGTGCGACCCGTTACAGGCTCACGGCGGCGTCTTCGCGCATGTCGCTCCCCGCCCTCGGGACTCGTTTAAGGCGGTTTTGTCCCGGCCCCTCTGCAGAGATTTGAAATCATGAGTGAGCGCCCGGCCTTACGTTTTTCATTTGTCCCGTTTCCTCGACAGCGCACGAGAAGCTGCCTCGACAGGTCAACTGCGAAGAGTTTGGGACAACTCAGAATGGGACCTCGCTGTAACCATTCATGATTTCCGTTTCCTGCGGAGGCAATGGGACAGATCCCCTTCATTCGCGACGCGGCCGGGGGCGCCGTCACGTGGAAGCTGGTGCTCTTCGCCTGCCCCGCGGTGAGCCGCGACAGCGTGTGGCGCACGAGTTCGTCCCGAGGTTTGGGCCGGCTCGGTTTCCGCATTCTGAGAGAAGGAATGGTGCATCGCCGCTCGTCCTTGATCCCGCACGATCGCGCCGCTTCAGGACGGGCCCGGAAAGGGCTTCCGTCTGAGAGCACCGGGCACCGCAACTGCACTGCCACCGCCGCATGGGACGATGCGGCAAAGACGCGCTTGACCAACTCATCGAGCTCTCACTCGAACAGGGAACGATCACCGCCGCGGACTGCGACCGTTTCGGGATCGATCGCAAAGCGCTCACTCGTGGCGCGGAGCAGGGCTTGCTACGGCGCATCGCAAGAGGCCGCTACCGGTACCGCCAATGCCCGGACGATCATCATCCCGATACCGTGGAAGCGGAGCTCCTTCGGCGAAAGCCCGGATTCATCTTCGTTGGACCCACGGCGGCCTATTTCCACGGACTGCTCCCGGGCCCAACCGACCTCATCTACGTGGCCATCTCACGCAATACCCACAAACCGAAGCTCCCCGGTTTTCGCTTCGTCCAGTTCACCGGCGATCGATTGGTTGAGCGAGTCGTTCGCGTGGAGGAAAACCTGTACGTGAGCGAACCAGCGAAGGCGGTCGTGGAGTGCTTCTACTTCCGCAAAGAGCTCCCGCCGGGCCTGCCCTACCTTGCGTTTCAGAACTACGAAAAGCAGCACAGCGCAATCGACCTCATCAGGCCCGCGACGGTCTTCAAGGTCTCGCGGTACGTGCCGATCTTCTCGACGCCGGATTCTCCGGAGCTTCAGAGCGCGTCGTGATCATGCCGGACGAAGAAGTCCTGCACCCTGTCCCAGCACTCGGTGGCCGCGCGGTCTCCCATCACGAGATCCATGTGGCCGTAGTCCGCCTTCTGCCCGTTCTCCACGCCGAGGAGCATCCACTCCTTCGGCCCGCCCAGCGCCCGGTACGCGTCTTTCACCGCCGGCGTGATCGCGATCCGATCGTTCTTTCCCGCGACGACGAAGACAGGGTTCCGAATCTTCGCCATGTCTCTTCGGAAATCGATCTTCCCGTCCGCGCTGGCGAAGGTGCCTTTCTCGATGAAGCCGACGAACTGGGTGGCGACTCCGCCCTGGATGTCCGCGATGCCGTACGCCATCAGGTGCTTCCACGTCGCGTTGGTCACGTTCTCCCGGTTGATGAGCAGCGTGGTGAAGAGATCATTCGGAAGCTCGCCGTGAAGCGGCATCACCAGGTGCGCGGCGTTCACCACCGGCACCGCCATCCCGTCCTTCAGGTACAGGCCCTTGAGCGACGGGAGCAGCTCGAGGATCCGCCCGCCCCAGTCCAGCCGCGTGGGGCTTCCCAGCGTCGTCACCGCCTCCAGCCCGCCGCCCCCCTGTGACAGATACGCATAGACGATCATCCCGCCCATGCTGTGACCCACGTAGTCGATGCGATCGACGCCGGACTGCGCCCTCACGTAGGCAATCGCGGCGGGGAGATCCTTCTGCCAGAAGGCATCGAAGCTATACGGCGGCCGGCCGTGCTCCGGATCCGCGGAGTCAGAGTCGCCCGTGCCTCGCAGCGAGAGCGTCCACGCCTCGCGGCCGTGTTCCGCGAAGTAGCGCGCGAGGCTGTGCTCGTCGTCGAGATCCATGTTGCGCTCGTTCGCGGAGATGCCGTGGACGAGGAGCACGGGCCGGCCAGTGACCGCGCCTTTCGCCTCGTAGCGCACGAGGGACAGCTCGTAGCCGTCGTCGGTCTTGACCCGGTGGTGGACCGCCTCTCTGGGCAGCGGCTTGTTCCACAGGCTCGCGCAGCCCGACGTCAGGAGAACGAGCGCAACGACGATCACGCCACGCGCCCTCATTTCACGTCCCCCGCGGTGAGCGCCGGCTCTGTGGCATTGAGGAAGGCGACGATCCTCTTGAACACGTCGTCCTCGGCCGAGCTGCCGAGCAGCATGGACAGGTGCGTGTAGTCCTCCGCGAAGAGCTCGAACTTCGAGAGCTCCTGCGGCGTCACCTTCGCTTTCACGGCCACGTCGCGGATCTGCGAGCCGAACTCGGCGTGGGCGAAGTTGTCCCCCAGCGGCAGAAACCACAGCGCGGGCCTCTCGAACTGCGCGATCCGCGCGCTGAACGTGGAGCCATCCCGAAGCCGGAGCTCCCCGCTCTCCATCCATCCGAGCAGCTCACTCGCCGCCTTCGGCGAAAGATCTCCGAGCCCGGTCGATCGGAACTCCTTCGCCACTCCCCACGAGAACTTCCCGCCTCGCGCGAAGATGAGCTCGAACTGCTCTTTCGTGACGCCGGAAAATCGTCCGCCCGCCTCGAGGATTCCGCGCACGGTCTCGTTCGGAACCTCCGCGGCGACCGGCGGCGAGAACGCGATCACCCGTCCGACCTTGCCCAGAAGCTCCTTCGTCGTCGCCGCCAGCACCAGGCTTCCACCGAATCCCTGCACCACCAGATCCACCGGCCCCGGATGCGCCAACTGAACGGCCGCGACGGACGCCGGCAGATCGCGCTCCACCCAATCCAGGAGCGACCACTGAGCAGGCGCGCTGCTCTTGCCCTGCCCGCGCAGCTCGACCACGAAAACATCGCGGCCGCTGGACTGCAGAAACCTCGCGAGCCCTCGCGCTTGAAAGTCGTAGACCTGGAGCGAGTACCCCACATCCGGGATCAGCAGGATCGCCGGGTGCGCCGAGCCGCCGCCTGCTGGCTGATACCGGTACAGCGCCAGCGCCGCGCCATCCGACGCGACGACCTTCCGCCGGGCTAGCACCTGTTGGGCGCCCTGCTCCGGCAGCTCCTGCGCCTGCGCCACCGCGCAGAAGAACACCAGCAACGACAGCGCTCTCAAATCTCGACCAGCCCTGCTCGGAGGGCCATCACCACGGCCTCCACATGCGAGTTGACGCCCATCTTCTTGTAGATGTGAGAGAGGTGCGTGCGGACCGTGCGGCGCTCGATGGTCATGACCTTGCCGACCTCCGCGTTCGACAGGCCCTTGGCCACGTAGCGCAACACATCGAACTCCATGTCCGAGAGGCCCCACGGGTTGGTCTTCGTCTCGGGCTTCGCCTGCACCGACTGAAAGTAGTTCCAGAACTTCCGCGCGATGATCGGCTCGAGCACGGTGCCGCCGTTCATCACCTCCTGGATCCCGCTCCGGATCTTCTCCGGCCCCACCCGCTTCACGAGGTACCCGGACGCGCCCGCCTGGATCGCCTCGTAGACCTTCTGCTCGTCCTCGAAGGACGTGAGGATCAGGATCTCCACCTCCGGCGTCCGCCGCTTCACCTTGCCCGTGACCTGGATCCCGTTGATCCCCGGCAGCTCCAGATCCAGCAGCACGAGCTGCGGCTTGACCGAGACGATCGCGTCCACCGCCCGCTCGCCGTCGGTCTCGGTGCCCACGAGCTCAATCTCCGGAAAGGTCGCCAGCACCTTCACGAGGTTCTTGAGCAACTGCGGCTGATCCTCGACGACGAAGACGCGCACGTTTTCCATCGCTTCACCTCCGTCCCGAAGATCGTTCGAACGTCTCGATCAACGTCTGCGGCTTGCCCTTCACGAAGTTGAGCGTGAACTTGCGACGCTCGCCCGTCCCGAGCGCCTCCAGCACGATCGTCCGCGACCCCGCCGCCACCGGGTACTTCCGAATCGGGGTCTTGCCCTTGAGCTTCACCCCGTCGATGTAGACGTAGGCGGCGACGTTGCTGCTCACGGTCAGAAACGAGATGTCGGCGGAGCTGGTCTGCTTCTTCGGCGGCGTTTCCTTGAGCACCCGCTGCTCGGGCACGACCTTGATCGGCGTCTCGGCGCGGCCGTGTACTTCCTCGTCGTCCGCGTTCTTGTCCGGCACGGGCGGCGGCAGGTTCAGTCGCGTCTTCTTCTGATCGTCCGTCTTGAGATCGGACGCATCGACGACGCGCAGCGGACCGTCCTGCGGCGGCGGGCGCTGCTGAAACCTCCACACCGCGTAGCCGAAGCAGAACAGGCCCACCACCGCGATGGTCCCCGCGATCATGATGAGCTTCTGCTTCCGATCGTCGCGCGACTTGAGGCTGCGCTCCACCGAGTTGAGCCGCTTCGGCTGCCCGGGATCGGTCACCACCGGCGGAGGCGGCGCGGCCTTCCGCTTCTTCTCCTCGTCCTGCTGCTGCGCCTTCTCCTTCGCGTACGCCGCGTCCGCTGCCTTGATCTTGTCCTCGTCCTTCATCTCCTGAGAGATGGAGGGGAGCGGAGCAAAGTCCTCGACCACTCGAACGCGGCCTTTGAGCGGAGACTGCGCGGCGGACGTGGCGCCCTGGGGCACCGCACCTTGAGGCCGCAGCTTGGGGCCCTTCGGCGAGGAGCCCAACGGCGCATCCCAACCGGCCTCCAGCGGACCTGCGTGGCCGGGCGAGGTCCCCTCGTCGAAGTTGGGCTCCTGCTTCGGTGGAGATGCGGACTCCCACGCCTTCGGGTTGAACTTCTCCACCGCCGGGGCAGCCTGGATCGTCTCCGCGCGCGAGGCCGAGACCTCCGAGTGCTCGTCGTCGGGCAGCTTGTCGGGGAGCTCGTCCGGGAAGCCGTGCTCGCCGGAGAACGCGGGCCTGGGCTGCAGCATCGCCGAGCGCTCCGCATCCGGCTGCTCGAAGTCCGCGCCCGACACCTCTGCGAGCTCGAACTCCTCCGAGAACGGCACCGGGCCCAGGGCATCGCCCTTCACCTCGTTCGGGAAGAGCTCGGAGACGAACTTCCGGACGTCGTCCTTGCCGGGCATTCCGCCGGTCGCCGAGAGGAAGTTCCGCAGCGCGGTGACCATCTCGTTGCAGGAGCGAAACCTGCGCCCGGGCACGAGATCCACCGCTCGCATGACGATCGGATCCAGCCGCGAGTTGATCCGGCGATCGACTCTGGAGGGCGGCGGGATCGCCTCGCGCCGCACGCTCATCCCCTTGCCGGGGTTCAGCTCGCGGAGCGTGAGGAGCTCGTACGCAATCGCGCCCAGCGAGTAGATGTCCGACTCGATCGTCACCTCTTCGCCGCGAGAAACCTCCGGCGCGCGGTAGCTGCCGCGGCCCTTGTTCACGAACGCCTTCAGCGCCGGAGACTCCTGCAGCGCCCGGAGCGCGCCGAAGTCCGCCACGGAGGCGCGGCCCTCTTTGGAGAGCACCACGTTGCCGGGCGTAATCGCCCCGTGGATGCAGCCCGCCTCATGACCGCGGCCAACCGCCTCGAGCAATTCCAGAATCACGTGCAGCGCAACGGAGGGCGGCAGTAGGACTTCTTTCGTTGCGAGCCGCTGCAGCCCCTGCCCCATCGAGTAGCCGTCGACGAACTCGCGCACGATGGCGAGCCGCTTCTGGACGGTGCCGACCTCGAGGTAGTGGACTATCCCATCGTGCTTGAGCGGGTTCAGCGCGCGGGCCATTTCGGCCACGTGGCGCGCGTACGCCGCGTCGGACGTCTTCTGATGGAACAGCTTGATGATGACCGGTACGCCGTCGTCGCGGACGGCCTTGTACAGCTCGGCGAGCTCGCCGCTTTCCAGGCGCCCCACGAGGCGGTACCGGGACATGATTAGAGTGTTCTGCCACCCACCGCGTCGAAGCGGAAGCCACACCACACACAGGTGTCGCCGCGCCTCCCCGCGGGAAGCTCCAGCGTACACCCCGGACACCGCGGACGGCTGCGCGTGCGACGCGTCGCCCGGGCCGCGGCTGTCCGCTCAGTGAGCGAGGGATCGAGCCGGATGAGCGACGCCAGCTCGCGCACCTTCGCCTCCAGCACCCGAACGCGTACCTCGAGGTCCTGAACGCGGCTGCTCAGCGGATCGACTCGGTCTTTGCTTTGAGGACGCCGGCGGCGGGAGCGCACTGCTGGCGAGAGTGCCACGCGGTGAACGGAGCCCGCAAGAAATCGGCCCCGCAGCGTTCGGGAGCCGAGCGGCCGGGCGCGTTGGAAGTCGAAGGGCCCGCGGCCCCGTGTTACTCATGACTCCCTTGTCAACGCTTTCACCCGACGTTCCGATGCCCGGGGCCGTCTCGCTGCACGGCTCCTTCTCCGAACCGCGGCTGCAGAATCAGGCGATCGAAGCCGAGGCCCGCGCGCAGCAGATCCTCACCGACGAGGAGCTCGCGAGACTGCTGTCCATGCCCCGCGAGAAGCGCGACGTCGACAACGCGCGGCAGATCTTCGTGAACCGCAACCTGCGCATGTCGTCCATCGAGATGGTGGGCTTCGACATGGACTACACGCTCGCCATCTACCACATGCGCCGGATCGAGCAGCTCAGCTTCGACATGACGCTGACCCGGCTGGTGGCGGAGTACGGCTACCCCTCCGACATCGGGCTGCTTCACTACGATCACCAGTTCGTGATGCGCGGCGTGGTGGTCGACAAGCTTAACGGGAACCTCATCAAGGTGGACCGCTTCGGGCACGTCGGGCGCGCGTACCACGGCAGGCGGCAGATCCCGGACGACCTCTACCGGAAGCTGTACCGCAACGAGCCCATCCGGCTGAAGGACGACGCCCGCTTCGCGTGGATCGACACGCTGTTCGCGCTGCCCGAGGCGTGTCTGTACGCCGGCATCATCGAGCTGCTCGAGTCGTCAGGCCGCAAGGTCGAGTACGGGAAGCTCTACGACAACATCCGCGAGTGCATCGATCTCGTGCACCGGGACAACTCGCTCAAGCGCGAGATCCGAAAAGACATCGGCCGGTACATCTTCAAGGATCCGGAGCTGGGGCCCGCGCTGCACAAGCTGCGCTCTGGCGGCAAGAAGCTGTTCGTCCTCACCAACTCCGCGTGGGACTACACCACCGCGGTGATGAGCTACCTGCTCGATGGCGTGGTGCCGGAGTACCCGAGCTGGCGGAACTACTTCGATTACGTGGTGTGCTCGGCGAGCAAGCCCGCGTTCTTCGTGGAGAGCCGGCCGCTGCTGGAGCTCACGACGAACGGCGAGGCGTCCACCGTCGCGGGCGAGGCCACGTCGATGGATCGCTGGAAGGTCTATCAGGGCGGAAATCTCGCGACGTTCGAGCGGCTGTCCGGGATCGGCGGCGAGAAGATCCTCTACGTCGGCGATCACATCTACGGCGACATCGTGAAGTCCAAGCGATCGTCGCTCTGGCGCACGTGCATGATCGTCCAGGAGATCGAGGACGAGATCAACTACACCTCCGGGCGCAAAGAGGAGATCACGCGCCTGTCCGAGGTGGAGATTCTCCGGGCGCGCCTGGATGACGAGGTGAACCACCGGAAGACCCAGGTCAACGCGCTGGAGCGGAAGCTGGAGCGCGAGCAGCTCGACGCGGACACCCGGCCGCGGCTGGAAGATGAGAAGCGGCGGGCGAAGGCGGAGCTCGACAAGCTGCGCAAGGCGCTCAAGGACGCAAACGCGATCAGCGACACGCTCGAGCGCGACGTGGAGGAGGGCTTCAACCCGTACTGGGGCCTGCTCTTCAAAGAGGGAAACGAAAACAGCCGCTTCGGCGAGCAGGTGGAGCAGTACGCGTGCGTCTACACGAGCCGCGTCTCGAACTTCCTCGCCCATTCGCCGATGCAGTACTTCCGGAGCCCCCGGGATCTGATGCCGCACGAACAGGCCGGAGCGCTGTCAGGGAAGCTCTCGCCGCTCGGCAGCGAGGGCCCCGCGAAGGCGGCGGCGATGGTGGTTCGCGATACGCTGTGATCAGCGAGCCGGCACCCTCGCCCAGATCACGCTGGAGGCGCGACCGGGGCGCTCCTGAGCGAGTCCGAGCTTTCTCAGGTCCATCGAGTATCGCGCGCCTTTCACGAGCACCCACCGGCGCGCGACCCGCTTCGCTTCTTCAATTGTTTCGACCGTCAGCTCCGAATAGTCCGCGAACCGGCGCAGGCCGTCGAACTGCGGCTGCGCCTTTCCGGGCTTGTCGAACATGGGATCGAAGACGACGACATCGAACGAGCGAGCCGGCTGCTCGCGCAGGTACGCGTGCGCGTCGCGGTGGATGCACTCGATGCGCGAGCCGTGCGCGCGGAGTCCCTCTGCCGTGAGCACGTAGAGCGGCAGGCTCTTCTCCAGGCCGACGACTCTGCCTTTTGGCCCGACGGCGCGCTCCGCCATCAACGCGTCCTGCGCGAGGCCGAGGGTGCAATCGAGCACGCTCTCCCCCTCTGAGAGCTCTGCATGTTTCAAGAACGTGTCGGTCCGATCGCCTTCGTCGAACCGCATGATCCGAAGCTGCGCCATGCCGGTGGACCAGCGCAGCGTCCCCTCCTTCGACCAGAGCGTGAGGCCGTTCTCCGCGAGCACGAACACGGTTGAATGCGCCGCGAGCAGATCCTCCATCGGCTGCTTCCAGTGGCGAGGGATGAACTCGAGGCCGTACCGCGAGGCGAGCGTCCGGGCGCGCTGCTCGTCGCCGTCGTGCGGCTTGTTCGCGACGGTGACGACGGGCGCCGTCATCGCGTGCTCCCCGAGGCCCAGGACATCGCCCGGCGCC
>JBJMQN010000319.1:0-14399 GCA_045802665.1 Myxococcaceae bacterium
CGGGGAAACACCCGAGGACGGATCCGGCGAGGTCGCGGGAGCCGGGGCGACCGTTGCGGGACCTGCGGCAGTGGTCGCGGGGGCGGCGGCGATACCCGAGGACGGAGCCGGTGAGGTCGCGGGAGCCGGGGCGACCGTTGCAGGACCTGCGGGAGTGGTCGCGGGGGCGGCGGCGATCGTCGCAGGAACTGACGGCGAGACTGCCGTCGCTGGGCCGTTCATCGCCGCTGTTGACGACGAGCCGGAAGGCGCCGGCCTGTTCATCGCCGCAACCGCGGGCGCTGGCGCGTTCACCGCAGTACCGGACGACGTCGCGTTCTGGCCGAGGGGGTTGTCCCTGAAAACTGTCGGTTTCGGGCTCGATTCGGCCTCAAACCGGAGGTTTTCAGGGACAGCCCCCTCTGCGTTCGGAGTGGCTGCGGCCGGGGCCGGCGCTCCGAGGCCTGCATCGTCCGTCAGGCAATCACCTGAAGCGCACCCGCCCGTCGTTCCCTCCTCAGGGAACAGGCGCACGTCATCGCCGCCCGACTTCTTCGCCGTCTGCACTTCCACAATGGAAGTAGCTCCGAGCACGCGCTCGAAGCCGGGGACGAGGCCGCTGGTGCTCTGCTCAGGGCGTTTCGGAGGCTCAGGCGCGAAAGGGAGCGGGAGCGGAACGACCTCCGGGCGTCCCGCTGGACTTCGTAGCCTCTGCAGCACCGCCTGCCATCAGCCGCTCGACCTTCTGGAGCAGCTCGGGAATCGACGCTGCCGGTGCGAGCTGGACGGCCTTCAGCAGTGCCATCTCGAAGTAGAGCCGCGGCTGACCTGCCTGCGCGAAGTCGAAGATGGCTCCGTGCACCACGTCGAACAGCCTGGCGAGCTGCGCGGTGTCCGCCTCGCGGGTGAGGGCCATGACGACCTTGCCCTCGCTCTCGGCGAGCTCTTCCGGCGGCTTGCCGGTGGCCTTCGCGACGAAGATGTGGCGCAGCTGCAACGCGATCTCTTCGGTGAGGCGCTTCAGGTCGACGCCGCGGTTGAAGACGTCTTCGGTCTTCTCGAGGATCGACTTCGCGTCGCGACGGATCAGCGCTTCGGCGAACGCCTGAACGACGGTGCGATCGATCGCGCCCAGCGCCTCGGCCACCGCTTCGTCGGTCGGCTCGTTGCCGCACGCGGAGAGGATCTGATCGAGGATCGACAGCGCATCGCGCATGCCGCCTTCGGACTGCCGCACGACCAGCGCGAGCGACCTGTCCGAAATCTTCGCGCCCTCTGCGTCGCAGATCTCCTTGAGCCGATCCATCATCCGCGCCGCCGGGATGCGCCGGAAGTTGTGCCGCTGGCAGCGCGACAGGATCGTGTCCGGGAGCTTCTGCGGCTCAGTCGTCGCGAAGATGAACTTCACGTGCCCGGGCGGCTCCTCCAGCGTCTTCAACAGGGCGTTGAAGGCCGCGGTGGTGAGCATGTGCACTTCGTCGATGATGTAGATCTTGTGGCGGTCGCGCTGGGGCAGGTACTTCGCCGCCTCGCGGATCTCGCGCACGTTCTCGACGCCGTTGTTGGACGCGCCGTCGATCTCCGCGACGTCCACGGACGTGCCCGCGGTGATCTCCACGCACGCCTGGCACTTACCGCAGGGTTCAGCGGTGGGACCCTTCTCGCAGTTGAGCGCCCTCGCGAGCAGTCGCGCCGCAGTGGTCTTGCCCACGCCTCGCGGCCCGCAGAACAGGTAACCGTGAGCGACCCGGTTGTGCTTGATGGCGTTCGCGATGGTCCGGACCACGTGCTCCTGACCGGTCATGTCCGCGAAGGTCTGCGGGCGCCACTTTCGAGCGAGGACGACGTAGCTCATGCACTGAGGGCTATAGCGGATCCGCTTGCCGTTCGCATGTGCCCCAGAGCAGCCGAGCACTCAGGCGAAAACCCCTGAACCGCTTGACCGCATCTATGCGAGCGCCTTCGCCACCACGTTCGCCGAGATGTACCCCGCCGATCCGATCACGCTGCCCGCGGGATGACATCCAGCGCTGCAGAAGTAGAGCCCTCCCACCGGCGTCTCGTACGGCAGCCGGTCCGCGAAGCCGAACTTGTTGTCGACGTGGTGGATGTGGCCGCGGCTGATGCCGAAGTGCTGCTCGATCTTCTTCGGGTGCAGCGGGAACGTCTCCTGAACGAGGTCGGAGGTCCCCGGCGCGAAGCGATCGCAGATCGAGAGCAGGTGCTTCACGTACTTGCTCTCTTCCTTCTCCCAGCTGCTGCCGGCGATCTCGTACGGGACCCACTCGACGAAGAGCGCGGAGTTGTGGCGGCCCTCGCCGTCCTGCAGCGTCGGGTCCACGGTGGTGTGGATGTACCACTCGATCGAGGGGAACTCGGCGAGCTTGCCCTTCTTCACATCCGCGTAGCCCTGGCGCAGCTCCTTCATCACCACGTCCTCGTCCGGGAGCAGGTGAATCGTCGGCCCGAACTGGCCCTTGTTCTCCGGGAGGCAGGTGAACTTCGGCAGCCCCTTGAGGCAGAGGTTCACCTTGAACGTGCTGCCGTCCGCGCGCATGCCGTCGATCTTCTTCCGATAGTCCCCAGGCACGCCGCCTTCGATGATGGGCAGCGTGCGGAACGGATCGCCGTTGACCACGACGGTGTTCGCGGAGAGCTCCTCGCCGTTCTGCAGCGCCACGCCCTTCACCTGGCCGCCCTGCGTGCGGATCTGATCCACCCGAGCGCCGGTCCTGAACGTCACGCCCGCCTTCTGCGCGAGCTCGGCGAGCTTCTTCGTCACGGTGCCCATCCCGCCCTGAACGATCATCCACGTGCCACCGCTCTTCGGCAGCCGGCACATGTTGTGGATGAGGAAGTTCATCCCGGTGCCGGGCGTCTCGTAGCCGCCGTCGAGACCGGAGAACGCGTCCGTCACCGCGTACATCGCCTTCACGAGATCCGATTTGAAGCCCCAGCGCTCGAGGTATTCCCGAATGGAGCCGCGGCAGAGCTTCACGAAGTGCTGGCGGAGCTCCTTGCGGACGAACTTCTCCGCGGTGTCCTCGATGGAGAGCGGCGGCTGCATCCAGGTGGGCGCGATGTCCTCGCGGATCTGCGCGAGCTCCTGGTTCATCGCCTGGTTGGCCTTCCAGTCCGCCTCGGAGAAGAACTCCACGAACTGGCGCTTGAGCTGCGCCTCATCCGAACCGAACAGCAGGAACCGTTTGCCCGTCGTGGGCAGGAAGTAGTGCGGATCGCGTCGGATAACCGGGATGTCGAGCCCGAGCTCCGCCATCAGCTCCGGCTGCATCAGGCCGAGCAGGTACGCGCCGGTGGACGTGCCCAGCTTCGGCGCCGTCTTGAACGGGAACTCGGTCTTCACCGCGCCGCCGAGCTGATCCTTCTCCTCGACGACGGTGACCTTGTGTCCCTTGCGCGCGAGCACCACTGCCGCGACGAGCCCGTTGTGCCCGCCGCCCACGATCAACACATCGCTGGATTTGGCCATGGGCGGCTACATAGCACTGGCCACCGAGATCCCCATCCGCGAGGCTTGGCCGCAGCAGTGCAGCCCACGGATCCCACCAAACCGCGAGTCCCACCGATCGCCCTGGTCGCGGTCCTCGCCCTCATCCCCGCGCTGCACGCGGTCATTCTCCTCGGGAGAATCCACCCCGACGAGGTCTACCAGGCCCTCGAGCCCGCCTTCTGGAGAGCGACGGGCGGGACCGGAGTCCTCGCCTGGGAGTGGCAAACCGGGCTGCGCAACTGGGCCACGCCGCTGGTGTTGAGCGCGTTCCTGAAGCTCAGCCTGCTGCTGCACCTCGACAATCCGCGCGCCTACCGCGTCGTGCTGGAACTGCCGCAGTACGCGCTGCACCTCGCGTCGCTGATGGCGGTGTACCGCTTCGCGCTGCGGAGACTCGGCAAGGGGAGTGAAGGCTGGGCGGTCCTCGCGTCCGCACTCGTGGGTCTGCACGGCCTCACGATCATCTTCGCGGGCCGAACGATGTCCGAGTCGTTCTCCGCGTCGTTCCTGCTCCTCGCGGTGGAAGCGCTGGATCGATCTTTCTTCGAGGGCGAAAACGAGAAGAGGGCAGGGCTGCTCGGAGGTCTCTACCTCGGCCTCTCCGTCGTCGCGCGCTATGGCAGCGGGGTCGTCGTCGTCGCGCTGATGGTCTACCTGCTGGGCGCGCGGAAGTTCCGGACCTTCCTCTTCGCGGCGATCTCGGGAGTCGTCGTCGCGCTCGCGCTGGGCCTTCTGGACTTCATCACCTGGAACGAGTGGTTCCACAGCCTGCGCGCGTATCTCCAGTTCAACGTCCTCTCCGGTCAGGCGGCGCAGCAGTTCGGCCAGTCGCCGTGGAGCTTCTACGTGCCGTGGTTCTTCCGCGAGCTGCCGTTCTGGTTCTGGCTCGGGATGCCGGTCGCGTTCTTCAAGTTGAAGCCGAAGCTCTCCGCGCCGCTCTTCGGCGGAGCGCTCTACCTCCTCGCCATCTTCGCGACGCCGCACAAGGAAGAGCGGTTCCTCTACCCGGGGCTGCTCCTCCTCGCGATGGCGGCGGCGCCGGGGGTCGCATGGCTCGGCCGAGCGCTCAGGGCTCAGAAAAGGATCGGCTACGCGCTCGCGGCGGTCGCGCTGGTCGTGGGACTGGCGCCGCTGCAGTACTCCGATTGGCCGGAGCTGCGCGCGGATCAGACGCGCGCCATCGTCTACGCCACCAGAGGCGACGCGACCGGTCTGCTCATCGTGAACGAAGGCGTCTGGGGCGCGGGCGGCTTCTTCTACATCGGCCGCAACATCCCCTGGGGCGTCTGCGACTTCGGCACCGAGCCCCGCTTCATCGGTGCGATGCGGGATCCGCGCATCAACCGCGCAGTCACCTTCGAGGACCGCGCGATCCCTGAGCTCACCGCCGCAGGCTTCCACGAGATCGCGAAGATCGGCCGCGAGACCGTCTTCGCGCGGTGAAAAAAAAGCCGGCCCCTCTTTCGAGAGACCGGCAGATACGAACGGCCGGGACACACGCGAAGGTGCGCTACCGTTGCTTCCTTCCGGACCTGGCGGGGTTTACGTCCCCGCGTTGTCCCGACCAGAACTCAAAAAACAGCTCGGAGAGACAGGGATTCGAACCCTGGATACCCGTTAAGGTATACACGCTTTCCAGGCGTGCGCCTTCAGCCACTCGGCCATCTCTCCGCAAGACCCCCTGCGGGTACTCCAGTGCGGAGAGCGTAGGATTCGAACCTACGGTACCGTTGCCGGTACGCCTGATTTCGAGTCAGGTGCCTTCGACCACTCGGCCAGCTCTCCAGAGAGCTTCGTTATTCAGTTTTCGCCCGGGAACGCAGCTCCCGGAAAAACGCCTTCAACAGCGCCGCGGACTCTGCTTCGAGCACGCCTTCTTCGACTTCCACCTGGTGGTTGTGCCGCCTCTCTCTGACCAGGTCATAGAGGCTGCCCACCGCGCCCGCCTTCGGATCCTTCGCCGCGAACACCAGCCGGCTGATCCGCCCCTGCACCATCGCCCCGGCGCACATCGCGCACGGCTCCAACGTGACGTACAGCGTGACGTCGGTGAGTCTCCATGCGGAGAGGCTCGTTGACGCTTCCTTCAGCGCAACCAGCTCGGCGTGAGCCAGCGGATTGCGATCCACCTCCCGCCGGTTGTACCCCTCACCGACGAGCTTGCCTCCGTACACCGCTACGGCCCCCACCGGGACCTCGCCCAGACTCGCGGCATGCCGCGCCAGCGCGAGCGCTTTTTCCATCCACGCTCTGTCGGCTTCGGTCTGCGACATCCGCTTCGACGAAGTGGCGCTCCCTAGAGGATTCGAACCTCTGGCCTTCGGATTCGTAGTCCGACGCTCTATCCAGCTGAGCTAAGGGAGCTTCCGGTTCTCTTCGTGCCTTCTTGCTGCGGTGACAGTGGCGGAGAGACAGGGATTCGAACCCTGGATAGGGCTTTAGGCCCTATACTGGTTTAGCAAACCAGCGCCTTCAGCCTCTCGGCCATCTCTCCAAACTCGAGATCTTTCAAAGAACTGCAGCGCTACGGAGCAGGTAGGATTCGAACCTACGGACGGCTTTCACCGTCGGCGGTTTTCAAGACCGCTGCCTTCAGCCGCTCGGCCACTGCTCCCGGACTTCATGAAGCCGCGCGGTCCCTTTGAGCCATACCGGCCGCGAGGGGGCGCCCTTCTACCCGAAACCTATGCCATTGCAACACGGGAAAGTGGCGCGGTCCGGTGAAGAGACGGCGCAACCGAACGAATCCGGACGGCGCCTCACGGACCCTTGAGGATCACGCCTCCCTGACCGACGAAGTAGACGGTCCCCGCTGACAGCGTCCCGTGCGAGAGCGGCCACGGCGAGGTCGCCGCGCTGGACCACGAGGTCCCGTCGAAGCGCTGCAGAGTGGACCCGCTCACGGCGTACAGCTCCGTGGGGCTCACGAGGAGAAGGCCGTCGATCGTCGCCAGGGCTGGCATCGCGAACCACGTGTTGCTGCTGTACCGCGAGAAGATGTTGGCTCCGGCGACGTAGATGACGCCGTTCGCGTCCACCGCCACCGAGTCGAGCGTGCCCGAGGCGGGCGCGGTGATGGGCGCCCACACGCCGCTCGCGAGCTTTAGGACGGTCGCGTTCCTGCCCACGGCGACGGCGGAGTCGGTGCCGATGCAGAACACGTCGAGGAGATCGTTGGTGGTGCCGCTCGCCATCGCGGTCGCGTTGGCGCCGTCGTAGAGGGCGATCTGGCCTGAGTCGCCCACGAGGTACATCTCGGCGTCGCTCACCCGGCAGGCGGAGCGCCAGGCCTTGGTGAGCGTGGAGGTCACGGTCGTCATGGCGGCGGCGCCGTTGTTGAGCCGGAGGATCGTCCCCTTGTCCCCGGCGACGAGCGCGTAGGTGCCGCCGGTTCCTGCTGCCATCGCGAACATGTCGGGCCGGGGGGCCGGGGCGCGGATGAAACCGCGCGGACCCGCGTTGGGCTGACGCCCGATGTCGCCCTTGCCGTTCATCAGCAGCGTCGACTGGGTGGTCACCGCGACGCGGACCCAGTCCTCGCCCAGCGCGATCGGCCTCATCACACCGCCCGCGATCTGTCCGACGAAGACCGAGGTCGCCCTCGGCGTCGAGTCCGTCACCACGAAGGCAGTCCCCGCGTTCCGGCTGAGCGACGAGACGCCGTAGGTTTCCATCCGGGTGGACGGGTTGCCGACGGTGGTCTCCTCGAAGAGCCGCCCGCCCTGGCCAGCCGTCGCCTGGGTCTCCTGGGTCGAGGTGAGTAGGGCGGCAGCTCCGCGGGCGAAGCCGGTGATTTCCCCAGGCGAGTACGGCCCGTACGTCGCCGACTGGCCGCCCGCGCAGCCGCAGAAGTTGCTGAAGCCCGTAGAGTCGGTATGGAACCACACGTTGCCGGCCTTGCCGCCCACGGCGACGGCCGTCGGGCAGCAGCCCCCGAAACCCATCCCGGTGATGGGCCCCAGCGCGCTGCTCGAGCCGGTGTTGGCGTAGGCGACCGACCAGGCTCCGGTGACGCCGGCGGCCATGGCCACGCACCCAGCCGGACTCGTCGCATTGAAGCAGGTTCCCGCGATGCGCTCCCGGTCGTTCGCCGCGACGAACGCGGTGCGCATGGTCGGAGCCGCGGCCGGGACGGTGCCCGTGGTCCAGTTCTGTCCGTCGTAGCGCCAGTAGTTGTTCACGCTCCCGGCGATGAGGACGTGGTTGGGCGAGTTGCCGGAGACCGACACGAGATCAGCGGCCGGCCCGGCGACGGCGACCGGGTTGAGCTTCGCGCCGTCGTAGCTGAGGACCGTCTTCGCCGCGCCCACCGCATAGCCGCCGTCGTCGCCCGAGAGCCACACCGAGCTCAAGTCCTGCGTGGTGCCGGTCTGAAGCGTCGTCCAGGTCCCGCCGCTCCACCGCGCCGCGAACCCTCCCTTGCCCACGACCACCGCGATGCCGCCGTCGCCGCCCGGGGGAATCTCGACCGAGGTCACCGCGGCGGGCAGCTCAGGGCCCACCTGGGTGAACGTGCGGGCGCCACCGCCGGTGCACGCGCCGTTGCTGCACGCGACGGGGCAGGTGGTGTCGGTAGGCGGGTAGCTGCAGCTGCCGGCGGCGCAACCGCCGAGGGTTTCATAGGTGCGCAGCGTCGTTGCGTTCACGCACGAGCGCGAGGGAGGCGAGGTGCACGGTGACTCCGTCGCCACGTAGGCACAGGCGCCCGCGTCGCAGCTGCCCGGCGCATAGGTGAGAACCGTCTGCGCGTCCTTGCAGCTGGCGGCGGGCGGGCTGTCGCAGCTTTGGACGGACGAGGCGTAGCTGCAGCTCGAGCTCTGCGGATCGCAGCTTCCGAACGGCTGGTAGTGGCGCGCGCTATTGCCTTCGCAGACGTCCGCGGGCGGGTTGTCGCAGTTGATGGTCCCGCACTGAGTGGAGCAGACGCCGCTCGTGCAGCGGGAGCCGGTTGGGCAGATGACGCCTGCGCAGACCTTCTCCACGCAGCCGTTGTCGCAGACGAAGTCTTCGCCGCAGGAGACGCCGCCACAGGTGGGTGCGTAGCAGCGGCCGTTCGCGCAGACCTCGCTGCCCTGGCAGAGCACGCCCACGCAGCGGCTGTCGATGCAGCCGGACTCCGTGCACACCTGATCCGAGCCGCAGAAGCCGCCGTCGTTGCACGACTGAGGTGCGCAGGTGCCGCCCTGAACGCAGACGGTGCCCGAAGGACAGCTCTGGCCTACGCAGCCCTTCGGCGTGCACCTGCCGTCGCTGCAGACCTCGTCCACGCCGCACACCGCGTCCGAGCAGCTCTTCGGCAGACAGCTCCCGTTGACGCACGCTTCGTTGGTGCCGCAGCCGGTGATGAGGCAGTCGCTGCCCGTCCCGCCGCCGGTTCCGCCGCCCTGAGGAGGTGGCCCCGAGCAGGCCGCGAGCAGCAGCGTCAGGGTGAGCGCGGCGCGCATAAGCGTCGTGGGCTGCATGCGTTCTGGCCTCGTGCGAAGGAAAGCCAGCACGCTACCACGCATGAAATGCGAGCCCGAACGGAACCCCTCGGTGAACCGCGCGAGGTTCACGTCACAGCGGAGCTCCGAGACCGCTTTCGGAACGGAGCGGCCGCGACACATTCCAGGCCAGGCGCGCTCAGCCGATGGGCTTCAGCTCTTTCATCCCGCCCATGTACGGGACGAGCGCCTCGGGAATAGCCACGGTGCCGTCCTCGCGCTGGTAGTTCTCCAGGATCGCGATGATGGTGCGCCCGATCGCCAGGCCCGATCCGTTCAGCGTATGGACGATCTGCGGCTTGTCGCCCTGCGCTTTGCGGTAGCGGATCTTCGCGCGGCGCGCCTGGAAGTCGCCGAAGTTGGAGCAGGAGCTGATCTCCCGGTACGTGTTCTGGCCCGGGACCCAGACCTCGATGTCGTAGGTCTTCATGCTGCCGAAGCCCATGTCGCCGGTGCACAGCGTCACGACGCGGTAGTGCAGGTTCAGCTTGCGGAGGATGTCGCACGCGTCGTCCATCAGCGACTCGAGCTCCGCCATCGACGTCTCCGGCGTGGCGAACTTCACCAGCTCCACTTTTTCGAACTGGTGCTGGCGGATCATCCCGCGCGTGTCCTTGCCCGCCGCGCCCGCTTCAGCGCGGAAGCAGGGTGAGAACGCGCAGTAGCGCAGCGGCAGCTTCTCGCCGTCCAGGATCTCGTCGCGGTGGTAGTTCGTCACCGGGACTTCGGCCGTGGGGATGAGGAAGTACTCGGACTCGCCGGCCGTCTTGAACGCGTCGTCTTCGAACTTCGGCAATTGCCCGGTGCCGGTCATCGACGCGCGGTTCACGAGGTACGGCGGCAGCATCTCCAGATAGCCCTTCTGGGTGTGCTGATCGATCATGAAGGTCGCGAGCGCCCGCTCCATCCGCGCAAGCCCGCCCTTCAGGAACACGAAGCGGCTGCCGGAGACTTTCGCTGCGCGCTCGAAGTCCATCATCCCGAGCTTCTCGCCGAGCTCGAAGTGCTGCTTCGGCTGGAAGAGCTGCTGCGGCTTCTCGCCCCAGGTCCGGTAGACCACGTTGTCTTCGGCGGATGCGCCGACGGGCACGGACTCATGCGGGACGTTCGGGATGAGCAGGAGGATCTTCTCCAGGTCCTCCTCGACGGTCTTGAGCCGGCCCTCCTTGTCCTTGATGTCCTGAGACACCTGGCGCATCTCGCCGCGAAGCGCGTCGATGGCCCTGGGATCTTCCTTCGCCTTCTTCTTCATCTCCTCGTTGGCGACATTGCGCTTCTGCTGCAGCGCTTCGAGGGAGACGTAGAGCTCGCGCCGCTCACCGAAGAGCTTCTGGAACGGGCCGAGGTCGAGCCCGCCGCCGCGGCTCTTCAGGCGCGCGACGACGGCATCGAAATTCTTCGCGACTTCTTTGAGGTCCAGCATGGTCGCGGGCTTTTATGCACCGCGACCTACAGCCGGCAAGCAAACCCGAAGGTCAGTGTTCGAGGTCGTAGATCTCGTCCTCGATCATCTTCTTGTCTTCGGCTTCAGGCTTCTTGGCGAGGTAGTTCTTGAACGCATCGATCGCGTCCTTCTTCGCGCCCTTCTCCTTGTACGCGAAGCCCAGGTACCAGTACGGCATCGGGTTCTCGGCGTCGAACTTCGCCGCCTTCTGGTACCAGCCAATCGCCTGCGGGTGCTTGTTCTGCTCCGTGTAGGAGCGGCCGATCTTGAAGTACACCCAGTTGAGCGAGCTGTCCGCCTGCAGCGCCTGGTTGTACGTCGCGATCGCCTCGTCCCACTTCTGGTTCTGGAAGTAGCAGTCGCCGATGTGGCCGAGGATCGCCGTGCGCTGCGGATCCGCGGACAGCGCCTTCTTGAAGAAGCCCACCGCCGTGTCGAACTCGGAGCGGTCCAGATACGCGGTGCCCAGAGCCTCGAGGGCGTCCGCGTTGTTCGCATCCAGCTTCACCACCGAGTTGAACTCTTCGATCGCCTCCGCCGGCTTCTTCGCATCGCGGTAGATCCGCCCCATCCAGAGGTGGAAGTCGGGACGGTTCGGAGACCGGTCCAGCGCGTTCTTCATCGCGTCGATGGCCTGCGTGTGCTCGGCGCGTTTGTTCTTCACGCGCGCCAGGTAGTAGTAGGCCTCCGGGTTCGACGGGTCCGTCGAGAGCGAGGCCGACACCGCGGCCTCCGCGCCGGCGAGGTCGCCCTTGTCGAGCTTCACCGCGCCGATGACCATCGGGATCTGCGCCGAGCGCGGATCCGCCGCCTTCGCGATCTCCAGCTCCTGCAGCGCGCCATCCAGCTGCCCAAGCTTCCAGTCCACGAGCCCGCGCTGCAGCCGCGCGCCCGGCAGCTTCTTGTCGAGCTCCAGCGCGCGGTCCACCTGAGCGAGCGCGCCCTTGTAGTCGCCGCGCTCGTACGCGACGCGCGCGAGGCCGAGGTACGGATCGGGCAGGTTCGGATCCAGCTGCACCGACTTCTCGAACGCCACCTTCGCGTCGTCCACGCGGCCTTCGGAGACCGCGAGCTCGCCCACGCCCGTCTGGACCTTCGCGTCCTGCGGCGCCTTCTGGTTGGCCTGCTCGATCTGCGGCTTCGCGTCCTGGAAGCGGCGGAAGCGCAGGTAGAAGCGGGCGAGGTAGAGGTTCGCCTCGTAGAGCTTCGGGTCGCCGTTGATCGCGCGCTTGTAGTCGCTCTCCGCCTGCACCGTGTTGTCGAGCGCGTCGTTCACTCGCGCGGACAGGTAGGCCAGCTTCGGGTTCCCCGGGAACTGTGCGTTCGCGGCGTTGAGCGCGGTGAGCGCGTCATTCATCTTGCCCAGCGCCACCAGCGAGGACAGATAGCCCTCGGTGTACTCGAGGTTCTTGGGCTGCTTCTCGGAGGCGGCCTTGAACAGCGGCATCGCGCGGTCGTAGTCGCGCTGATCGAGCAGCACGCGCGCCATGTTGG
This sequence comes from Myxococcaceae bacterium, assembly GCA_045802665.1. GTDB lineage: Bacteria > Myxococcota > Myxococcia > Myxococcales > Myxococcaceae > JBJMQN01. Next base: position 11,912 of record JBJMQN010000319.1, read on the forward strand.
CCTGCACGAACACCGAGTCCTTGTCGTTCTTGAGCGCCTCGTCGAAGGCCGCCAGCGCCTCCTTCTGCTTGAAGCCCATCGAGAACAGCACGCCCTGCAGCGCATAGGCGCGCGCGATCTCCGCGGGGCCGAGCAGCGAGCGCGTCTTCTCATCCAGCGCGCGATCCACCGCCTCCTTGCCCTTCTCCTGATCCTTACGAACGAGCAGCTCCACCGCGGCGAGCTCCACTGCGGAGACGACGTGGTTCGGATCCGCCTTCAGCGCCGCCTCGTAGTTCTTCGCCGCGTCGTCCGCTTCGCCCGCCGCCTGATGCAGGTTGCCGAGCGCGTGAAGTGCCTTCGCGCTGTCGGCGCGCTTGGCGAGGATTCCCTCCAGCGTCTGCGTCGCGAGCTTCTGGTTGCCCTGCTGCGCGTACGCCTCGGCGATGAGGAACTGCAGCTCGACGTCGTTCGCGTTCTCCTGCCGCGGCGCCGCTGCCTGCAGAAGCTGCAGCGCGCCCGCCGGATCCTTCTCCGCGAGCTTCTGGCCCGAGAGCGCCTTCACCACTTCGGCGTTGTTCGGCCCGAGCAGGCTGATGTCCTGGATGGCCTCTTTCGCCTTCGGAACCTGCGCCTCGGACGTCGCGTAACGGCGAGAGAGATAGAAGACCGACTGGATCCACACCGCGCGGACCTCGGGGTATTCCTTGATCTGCAGCAGCTTGTCGCAGCTGTCCCGCGCCTCGAGGTAGCTCTTGTACGTGTCCGCGATGAGCGCCTTCTTCGCGTTGTCGAACTGAGCTGCCTGCGGCGTGCCTGCGCTGATCCGCGCCGGCATGATCTTCTTCAGGGCGAACACGCCGTACGGGGTGAAGCCGAGCGACGCGCCACCGGCGACGAGCACCAGAAGCACGCCCGCGGCGATGTAGAACGGCAGCCGCTTCTTGAACCGCGCGCGTTCGCCGGAGCGATCCACCACGGCGACCGCTGCCATGCGGCCTTCGTAGAGGTTCTTGAGCTTCTCCATGGACGCGGCGGAGTCTTTGTTCTCGCCGGCCGTCGCCGCGCCTGCGGCAACGGCGGGCGCGTCCATCAGCTTCTGAATCGCGACGCCGAACGACGGGATGGTGCCAATCGCGGCCCAGCTCTCGTTGTCGGTGGAGACATCTTCGTTGCCGAGCAGCTGCCCGTCCTCGAGCATCTTCACGACGACGCCTTCGTCGAACGGACCGAAGACCTTGCCGGAGCGGCGGCGGACGTGGAACCGCTTCGCCTTCGCGCGGCCGCCCTGAACCTTCGCCTCCTTCGCTGCGTCGTCGATGAACGAGAGCATCTCCAGGCCATCTGCCGGCTTGTCGGCAGCGGGCGGGAGCGGGGCGGACAGATCCGCTTCCAGCTCATCACCGACACCGCCACCGCCACCCGAGGGGGGCGCGGAGGTGGGATCGAACTCGAGGCCGTCATCGGACGCCGAGGCGGCCGGAGCAGGCTTCGAGGCCGCGGGCTGCGGAGCCGGGTCGCCGAAGTCCACACCGCCGAAGTCCATGCCGAGATCCGGCGCTGCGGACTGCGGAGCGGGCGTCACCGACGGAGCGGCGGGCGCGGGCGGAGGAGGCAGCTCGCCGATGTCGAAGTCGAAGTTCGGCGCCGGAGCGGCCTTCGCGGCAGGAGCGGGCAGATCGCCGCCGTCCACCAGCGAGAAGTCAGGAGCCGGGGTCGCGGCGGGCGGAGCGGGGAGATCGTCGAACGAGAAGCTGTCCGAAGGCGGAGCCTCGCCGGCGGGCGACGGCAGATCCCCGAAGTCGATGGCCTGTGGCGCGGCTGCACCAGCGGGCGCGGGCATGTCGAAGTCGAACGACGGAGCGGCGGCGGGCGCCTGAGCGGTGGGCCCGGGCGGCAGATCGTCCAGCGAGAACGCGTCCGGGCTGCCGGGCAGCGGCACCGCGTGCGCCGGCGGAGAGCTGTCCACCGAGAAGTCTTCTTCCGGAGGCGGGGGCAACGAGATCGCTTCCGCGGGCGAGCCGGGCAGCGGGACCGCGGCGCCGGGCATCGCGTTGATGTCGAAGACGCCGGCGTCTTCCGCCTGCGGCTCAGCATCCTGCGGCGGGAACGCGTCGAAGCCCTGCGTCGAGCCGGGATCGTCGTGGCCAGGCAGCGGGACTGCGGCGCCGGGCGATGCGAAGTCGAACGAGTCAGCGTCCGCCATCGGCACGTCGCCGGACGGGTTCGCCGAGCCAGGCAGCGGGACCGCCGGAGAGTCCTCCGTCGGACCTCCGAAGTCGAAGCCGCCCGCCGGGGCGTCGTCGTATGACGGCGCGGGAGGGGCTTCGGCGGGAGAGCTGTCGAAACCGAAGTCGACCGGCTCCGCGGCCGGGACGTTCACGGCGGTGGACGCCTCGAACGGGTTGTCCTGGTAGGAAGGTGCGCCCGGGAGCGGGACGGCGCCGCCGGCGCTCGGGGGGAGCGGCATCGGGGCGACGCGGGTGGATTCGGATTCCCAGTTACCGCC
>JBJMQN010000320.1:0-5647 GCA_045802665.1 Myxococcaceae bacterium
ATCTCACCGGCCTGTACCAATTCTCCCTCCTGCCCGGCACGTACACGATCACCGCCAGCGCGAGCGGCTACGTCACTCAGACCATCACCCGTACCATCGCGGCGGGACAGACGATCTGGGGAAGCATCGGCCTCGTGAAGTCCGCGGTGCCGACGGATCTGGACGGAGATGGCGTGGTGGATGCGCAGGACAACTGCATGAACGTGGCGAATGCGAACCAGCTCGACACGGACCATGACGGGAAGGGCGACGCTTGCGACGGGGATGACGACAACGACGGGAAGTTCGACGAGGACGACAATTGTCCGCTCGTGGCGAATCCCGCGCAGACCGACACCGACCACGATGGAATCGGAGACGCCTGCGAAGGCACCTCGCAGGACGGTGGCGTTCATCCGGATGCGGGGACGAAGTCGGACGGGGGCGTGATTGGCGGAGCGCCCGACGCAGGCGCGAGCTCGGGCACGCCGGATGGCGGTGCGGCTGAGGAACCTGATGCGGGACTGTCGGAAGGCCCGGAAGGAACGACACCCGGCGCGAATGAAGATCCCCAATACGCGGGTGACGCTGAGTCCGTGCCTGCGGGCGGGTGCGCGGTTGGAGGCGTGACGCCGATGATCGGGCTTGCGGCGCTCGCCCTCGTTCGCCGCCGCTCGCGATCGTAATTGAACGATCGTTCAATTACCGCGCTCCGGTTCTCTCGTTAATTGAACGATCGTTCAATTACGCGCGACCCCTCACCGGGGACCCTCGAAGCCAAACGCGCTCGGAGAGCACCCGCTGTCCGTGCCGGACGATCCCGCGGCGTCCACTTCCGGAGTCCAGACGCCTGCGGTTGCAATGGGTGCTTGGAATCGGGGCGATGATTTGCAGCTCGCCACGTCGAAAACATCGCCCCGGATCCAAGCACCCCTCCACGGATACGACGCGAGCTCGCGCCAACCGCATCATCCGCCCAGCGCTCGAGAACTGTCGCTGCGCCTACGACAACGACACGCCGAGCAGCCTCCCGATCCCGAACGTCGCCGCACCCGCGAGCCCGCCGATGAGCAGCATGCGTCCTCCGCTGTGGAGTGCGCTCTTCCCGGTGAAGAGGCTGACGGTCGCGCCCATCCCGAACAGCGCCGCGCCGGTGAGTCCGATTGCCGCAAACAACGCGTGCGACCCCGTGCTCAGAATGAACGGGACCAGCGGGATGATCGCGCCGATGGCGAACGAGAAGAACGATGACACCGCGGCGCCCCACGGCGATCCCAGCTCGTTCGGATCGAGGCCGAGCTCCTCGCGCGCGAGAGTGTCCAGCGCTCGGGAGGGATCCTTCACCATCGCCTTGCTGATCCGCTCCGCATCTTCATTCGACAGTCCGCGCGCCCTGTAGATGAGCGCGAGCTCGGCGGCCTCGGCGTCCGGGTACTGCGCGAGCTCCTCACGTTCCGCGGAGATCTGATTCTCGAAGAGCTCTCTCTGCGTGCGCACGGAGATGTACTCGCCCGCCGCCATCGAGAACGCGCCTGCGAGCAGCCCCGCCGCGCCCGAGAGCAGGATGATGTTCGACGAGGCGTTCGCGCCCGCGATGCCGAGGATGAGGGACGCGTTCGACACGAGCCCATCGTTCGCGCCGAAGACGATCGCTCGCAGGTTTCCGCCGCCGACCGTGTCGTGCCGATGGCCGATGTCCTCCATCGACTTCGGCACCTCGTGGCCCACGGGCGACTTCGAATACACCGACATCCCGCGGACCTTCATCGCCGCGAGGAACTGCTTGCTGCGTTCGGGACGAAGCCTCCGCACGAGCCACGCGACCACTCCGCTGCGGAGGCTCGGCGACCACGAGGGGAGTGCCTGTCCATCTTTCGCGGCTTGCGCTTCCCAGAGCTTCGCCTGCGATTCGGCCTCGGTCGCGAGCTGTTCGAAGAGCTTCTGGCGCTCGGGTGAGGGTTCGGCCTTCGCGAGCACGCGGTAGAGGTACGCGGACTCTTTCTCTTTCGACCAGCCGTCGGCAGCGCTCACGGCGCGCGACCTTACAGAAAACGAGCGCCGAACTACTGCGGGAAGAGGGTGAAGATGTAGAAGCCGCCGCTCTGCTCGAGCGTCGTGGTCATCGCGTAGCTCTGGTCGAAGTCGATGCCGTGGCAACCGTAGAAAAACGGACCGCCGAAGTTGCCCGTCATCGTCCAGGCGGAGCCGGGGCCGGTGTTGGTGAACTTCGTCGCGAACCAGGCGCCGTTGTTCGTGTACTGCGCGTTGTGACTGGTGACGACCGCGGTCCGCCCGTCGGGGGTGACCGAGATCTCCGTCATCCAGTCCGGCGTCGTCGGGTCGAGTTGCGCTTCATGATGCGCCTCGGTGAGCCATCCCTTTCGCGGCACGTTCGCCGACCACGCCGCGTAGCTGCCGGAGTTGGCGGAGACGAAGTAGAGCTTCGTGCCGTCACAGGTGAATCGCGGTCCGCGGACGAACCCCGAGGGAACGCCGAACACCGGGATGGGATCGATGAAGTTGAGGCCGGTTGAGCTGCGATGCGCGGCGTAGAGAGTGTGATCCGTGATCGAGGTGCTCGGCGCACGGGTGAAATAGAGAACCGTCGCGTCGGGAGAGAGCTCCGGCCAGAGCTCGTCGTCCGCGGTGTTGATCGCCGTCTGCTCAACGGGAGGGCCGTAGGTGTCGTTCACCGTGGGACGCGTGGCGCAATAGAGGTCGCCAGAGCCGAGCGCCCCTCGTGAAAAGCAGAGCGTCAGGCCGTCAGCAGAGACCGTCGGGGTGAGCTCGAAATAGCCCGTGTTCACGTTCGCCCCAGCGTCCTGTTCCCGGGAGTTGTCCCAGCTCATGTCGGCCGAGCTCCCGCCGTCGGGAAGTCCGCTCGCTGCGGGGCAGGAGAATGGGATGACCGGAAGCTCCCACCAGCCGCCGTCCCAAACGCCGGAGTCGGGCGAACCGGAGTCGAACGTTCCCGAATCAGATGACGCGCCCCCATCGCCCCCATCGACCGCGCCACCGCCGCCGCCGCCCGAAGCGCCGCACCCCGAGATCGCGCGATCCGAAGCGCACCGGTCGTCCGCCGCGCCGGTGAAATCCAGGCACCCGGCGAGAGCACAAGCTGCCGAAGCGATGATCAGAAGCCGCTTCAAAATCAGAACCTCACGAGGACAGACGCGGAACCGCCGCCGGTCGATGGAGAGACGGTGATCGACGGTTCGATCTTCGGCTCGGTGGCGAACATGACCGCGGAGACCGCGAGCGAAACGATCGCCGCGCCTGCCGCGATCCTGCTCACCCACTGCTCGGTCGCGCCCGCCCGAGCGTCGGAGTAGAGCGCATCGTGATTGGCGTACACGCCGGTCTTCACGCGGCTGTAGCTCTGCTGCGCGAACAGGTAGCTGACGCCCGAAACGCCGAGTGCCGCCGCGCCCACCGCAGCCGGAACCCAGACCCGAGCGGCCGATCTCGGCGCGACCACGCCCATCGCGGAAGCGGCATCGCTCGCGCGCTCTTTGAACCAGTGGTGGAGCGCGTCATCGTCCTCGACGCGATCGCTGGCCGAGTACAGCGCGTGACCATCCTGCGCGCTCAGGATCTTCACCTGCACCGAGTACGCATTGCCGAGCTTCGCGAGACTTCCGCTCACGAGCCCCGTCACCCCGAGCGCCCCCGCGATCTCCGCCACGCACGACGACGCCTCTTCGTTGCAGCCCATGAGCTGCTTCTGCCGTTCGAAGCCGAGCAGCGTCGCCGTATCGCTCCTGGTGATCACCGAAACGCCGGACGCGCGGAGCTGTTCGGCGAAGTAGTCGCTGTAGAACTCGGCGACGGAGGGGTCCAACTCCACCGCGCGGAATCCCGCCGCCGCGAGCTTCGGTGCGCACAACGCAGGCACCGCAAGCAGCACGACGAAGACACCCAGCACCCGGAACATTCACCCTCCCTGAAGGCGAGCCGGAGCGTAGCGCGAGGGTGGCGTCGCTCGCGTGACGGGTGGCAGTGATTCAGGGCGAGATACCCGGGTGCTGAAGGCCGAATGTCAGGAAAATCAGCGCCGAACGTTCGTCCCACAGGGCGCCCGTTGATCCTTGACGGCCTCGGCGATGACCTCTAAAGAGGCGCCCGTTTCAAGCAGCAGCAGCAACGCCCAGATAGCTCAGCTGGTAGAGCAGGGGATTGAAAATCCCCGTGTCGGCGGTTCGATTCCGTCTCTGGGCACAGATTTCAAAGACTTAGGCGGACGGAGTTGTCCAATCCGTCCGCCTTTTCCTTTGGAATCCACGTCGTCTGTTACACCGGTGTTATCCGTAAGCCCTTCTTTTCACGACCTTTGCCTTGTTGTTGAAGCCTTCGGTTCGGCCGTTCGTGAGCCCCGAGGCGAAGTACGCGAGCAGTTCGAATCTCCACCGCATCAGGGTCCGTCGCAGCGTGTGGACTTCGGGCAAATCCGACATCGCCATCTTGTCGGTCATCTTCGTGAGCGCCTTCGCTGCGCGGTCGTAACCGCGGACCCGGTAGAGGCCGTGCAGACCTTCCTTCCAGTGGTACAGCTCCCGGAGCTTCGGGTGCTGCTTCAGCCATCGGTTGAGTCGGAAGCGATGGTCGAGGCTCAGGTCCGGTCCGTTGCGCAGCAGCAGCCGACGAAGCGGTGCGGTCTGTTTGTTCCCTGCAACGAGTCGTCGTTCGCGATTGATGGCGGGCGAGAGCAGCCTCAGCACGTGGAACTTGTCCGCGACGATGAGCGCCTTCGGAAAGAACTGCTTCACGAAGGACCTGTAGCCGTCGGACATGTCCATGACGACGTACTGGACGTTATTTCGGCCGGGGATGTCCCGCAGCGCGTGTTCGAGCTCGACGCCGGATTTGCCCTTCACGACTTCCATCAGGCGACGGCCCTTGAAGTCGACGACGACCGAGACGAACTCGCGGAACCCGAACGTCTCGTTGTGACGGAAGAAGTGCTCGTCGATGCCGACGATCTTCGGCCAGGGGTAGAGGCGTTCGCGCCGCTTGAGCTCCAGCTGTTGGTACAGCGTCGTGTAGACGAAGCCTGCGGAGCAGCCGAAATCGCGACGGACCGACTTCAGGTCCGAGTACGTCTCGCAGGCCCAGAGGACAGCGCGCTTGTAGCGCTCCGTCGACCTCGCGCCTTTCATGATTCCGGGGACAGGCTCGGTGAACGGCTTGCCACACGGACGGCAGCTGAAGCGGCGCTTCCGAACGTGGAGCCGCACATGCTTGTCGCGGATGGGTTCGTCGCGAATGACAGCCACGCGCCGGTCGTACACCGCACGCGACGGCGTCGCGCACTTCGGACAGACCTCGACTTCCGAAACCTTCTCAACCTCGAGGTTCGTGGTCTTGGTGCCAGGCACCCAGTGACAGCGGATGAGCTTCAGTTCCGGAAGCAGGACACGACGGACTAGGTTCTCCTCGGGCAAGGCTCGGGGCTCTCCGACGACGGGTTGGCGGTGACACCCAAACCGTAGCCGGGACCACCCCGGGTCTTGCCTTTCTGCACCGCTCAGCTACCCACTACGGACCGACAAGAACCAGGGTTCTCCCGTCTCCTACTACCGCCGTACTACCCGCGTGGCATCGCCGCTCGGACCGGTCGACCTTCAAGGGTGGTCAGCCCCCGTCGCGTACTAGCGTCTCTCTCTCGCTA
>JBJMQN010000321.1:0-6998 GCA_045802665.1 Myxococcaceae bacterium
CCACGACGAGGGGAGACGACATGGCGCGCTCCAGTATCGGAAGCGCCGGGATCGATCAACCGATTCGAAGCAGGCCCCGAGCGACCAGCGACCGGACTTCTGGTGCGTCGGTGAGCGGCGTCGGACGTTGGGCGGCGCTGAGGATCGTCGCTTCCGGTTGCGAGAGCGGGATCACGCTGAGCGCATCGCCGGTGAAGCGGAGCGCGAGGTTCCAGCCCGTCTTCGACAGCGACTTGCGCCGGAGGGCGTGTGCGATTCCTTCGGTCGCCTCCGAGGGGAGCTCGCCTGATGCCCACGCGCGGGCGAGTGAATGCCGCTTCAACGCGCGGGCAGCGAAGAGCGCCTCCGAAAAATCCATCGGGAAAGCGGCAACCGCCCACCCCGCAGCCATCACCATCTCGCCCTTCGCTGGAGCCGCGCGCGGGTGCGTGTGCGCAGAACGGTGCGCCCAGATCTCGAAGGACAGCGCGCTCGCGAGCGCATCATCGCCCTTCTCCACGAACGCCCTCACCTCCTGCCGAGCCCACGCCGCGTACGCGAGCAAGAGCGACTTGCCCTCGGGCTGGAACGTGTCCCGGAAGTGATCGGACGAGATGAAGCGCTTCAGGGCTTCGGGGCCCAGCAGCGGCCTCGAGAGCGGGAACGCGGCGTCGAGCTTCTCCGCGAGGACCGCGAGGCGCATTTCCAGATCGGCCGCGTCTCCTTCGGAATCGGCGCCCACTGCGCGTCCGTGCGACTCGTCGAACAGGCGCCACGGATTACTCGCGGCAGTGAATGATTCGTCGCGCGCGGCGATGGCCTTTCGAGGCGGCGCGTCGAGTTTTTTCTCTGCCTGATCGAGGCCATCACGTTCGGCGATCGCCAGCCGAATCCGATTCAGCACGGACTCCGCGTTCTCGTCCGGCAGCCCATCGCCTTCGAACGTGACTGCTCTCAGATTCGCGGAGCGAGGCAGCACGAGCTTGAGCAGCTCGAAGACCTCCTCGCGCAGCGGCTGCGTGTGATCGTCGAAATAGAACCGCCGATCGCCGCGCTTCGAAACGACACCGCCGGCGAGGTGCAACTCGGTCACCGCCTCGAACGGAAATCCATCAAGCCCCGTCGTGAGCGGCAGCCCATACGCGAGCTGATGACTCAGCAGATGTCCGAGATCGAGGATCAGCCCGAGCCCGGTGCGCTGATGCAGCTCCGCCATGAAATCCAGAACGTGCAGCTCGCCGCGCCGCGCGACGATCGCCGGGTTCTCGAGCAGGAGCGGCATCGAGAGATGCGACTGAACGTGCTCGGCATGCCGGACGCAGTCGTCGAGGCCTTTCGAGTCCAACGGTGGCGAGATGTAGAGATATCCGGGCAGCGCGTTTCCACCCTCGTGCCACCACGCGACGTCGTTTCCCACCCACGGCGAGCCCACCGCGCGCGCGTGCTCATCCAGCTTCCGCAGCGCCTCGCGCGACTCCAGCGTCGGGCCGTACAGATTCAAATGAACCGGATGAAACAGCGCCGGAAGCTCGGCTCGCCGCGCGAACATCTCGTCGAACAGCGAGGCATCGCGCCTTGCCTCTTCGACATCAACGGGCGCGCTGTACTCGACGTAGTCGAACAGCCTCTTCCAACGATCGAAAAGCCGGTACGGATTGGGGCTCGCGCGGGCGTCGAGGTTCGTGGACAGCCCGAGGAGCGGCCAGGTCATTCCGCCCTCATCGCCTCGACCGGATCGAGCTTCGCCGCTCGGGACGCGGGGTAGATGCCGAAGATGAGGCCCACCGCGCTCGACATGCCGATGGAGAGGAGCACGGCCCAGGTCGGCACTTCAATCGTGAAGCTGAACACCCACCGCGCGAGGAACGCGAGACCGAAGCCGAGGCTCACGCCGATCATTCCGCCGACGAGACTGAGCACGATCGCCTCCGTCGCGAACTGCGCGAGGATCCTCCGCCGCCGAGCGCCCAGCGCCTTTCGTACGCCGATCTCGCGCGTTCGCTCCGTCACCGACATCAGCATGATGTTGAGGATGCCGATGCCGCCGACGATGAGTGAGAGCAGGCACACGCCGAAGCTCGCGACGGTGATCACCTGAGAGAGGTTGTTGAACGTCTTGGTCATCGTGTCGTTCGTGAAGACTTCGAACGAGTTCGGATCAGAGGGGCCCAGCTGCCGGCGGCGGCGGAGCAGGTTCGTCACCTCTCCCTGCGCGCGATCCAGAAGCTCCGGCGTAGTGGCCTGAACGTTCACGTCCACCGACCGCTTCGCGCCGAACATGCTCCCGAACGTGGAGAGCGGAATGATCACGCGGTTGTCGAGCGACGCGAGCCCCAGAAACGATCCGCGCCGCTGCAGCACGCCGATCACCTGGAACGGCCGGTTGTGAATCCGGATCTCCTGTCCCACCGGGTTCATGTTCGGGAACAGCACGTCCACGACATCGAGGCCGAGCACCGCGACGCTGCGCTGATCCACCTCGTCGGGTTCGCCGAGAAAGCGGCCGGACACCACCATCACGCCGGACGTCTCCACGTATTCGGGCGTCGCGCCGATCACCTGCACCGAAGGCTTGGTCTCCGCGTTCGCGGTGGCGATCTTCTGCCCGCCCTCGTCATCCGTCGCTGATGCCGTCCGAACGGAGGGCAGCGCGAGGATCGCGTCGCGATCTTCCAGGGTCAGGTTCGGCCGCCGCGCGTACTTCTGCCAATCGAACCGGCCGAAGCCCACCGGCCATTTGGTGGCCTGAAACACGTCCGCGCCCAGCGACGAGAGGTCCTTGTTCACCTTGATCCGCAGGCCCTCGATCATCCCCATCATGCAGATGACCGTGGCGACGCCGATCACGATGCCCAGCAGCGTGAGCATGGACCGCAGCGGATTCCCGACGAAGGTGCGCAGCGCGAGGCGCAGGTTGTCGATGAACGCGAGCATCTACTCGTACCTGAGCGCTTCCACCGGATCGAGCCCCGCCGCTCGCGCAGCCGGCCAGATCCCGAACAGGAGCCCCACTGCCGCGGAGAAGCCGACGCCGAACACGATCGTCAGCGGCTGAATCGCGGCGGCCAGCGGCGTGATCTCCGACACGATGCGCGCGCCGCCCAGTCCCACGATCGTTCCCAGCAGGCCTCCGAACGCGCTGACCGCGGAGGCTTCTAGGAGAAACTGCAGCACGATGGTCTGCTTCTTCGCGCCCAGCGCGCGGCGGATCCCGATCTCACGCGTTCGTTCGCGCACCGAGACCAGCATGATGTTCATGATCCCGATGCCGCCCACGAGCAGCGTGATGAGCCCGATGCCCACCGCGACGCCATAGAGCGCGCCGGTGAGCTGCTCGTACGTTGCGGCGAGCTGTTCGGGACGGTTGATCGAAAAATCATCCGGTCTGTCAGCGGGCGTCGCGCGGCTTCGGCGCAGGATCCCCACGAGCTGGTCCTCCGCCTTGTCGAGCTGGTCCGGCGTCGCCACCGCCACGCCCACCGAAATAGGCCGCCATTTTCCGAACAGCCGCAGGCACGTCTTCATCGGAATGACGACCGTGAGATCGCGGCTCATCTCGAGCAGCTTCCCCTTGCGCGTCAGCACGCCGACGACGCGGAACGGCTGGTTGTCGATGCGGATCGTCGCGCCCAGCGGATCCGAGTTCGCGAACAGCGCGTCCTTCACGTCCGCGCCGATGACCGCGATCTTCCGCACGCTCTCGTCATCCGTCTCGGTGATGAAGCGGCCGGACTCGAGCTCGAAGCTGGAGACCTGCAGCCATTCGGGCGTCGTCCCGGTGATCTGCACGGCGGAGACCTGCTCGGACATGAACGACACGTCCGTCATCCGGCCCACCGACGGCGCAACCGCGACCGCATAGGAAGACTGAGCGCGGATCGCGTCCACGTCCTCCGACGTGAGATTTTTCCGGTTCCGGTACTCCCACCAGTCGCCCTTCATCACCCACGGAAACTTGGACGCGTAGAGCGAGGTCGTCCCGAGGTTCGAGAGCTGGGTCGCAAAGGACGCGTTCAGCCCCTGAATGATCCCGACGATCGCGAGCAGCGTGGCGACGCCAATTCCGATGCCGATGGTCGTCAGCACGGTCCGCATGCGGTTGGCCCGCAGCGAAAAGAGCGCGATCCGAGCGCCCTCGAAGACGTCGACGCGGAAGCTCACCTGCCCGCCTCCGCTGCCTTCCGCTCCATGATCTGCAGATTCTCCAGCGCGACCTCTGGACCCGGGCCATCTGCCACGACGACTCCGTCCGAGAGCCGCACCGCGCGAGGACACCGCGCCGCGAGCTTCGGCTCGTGCGTGACGAGCACGATGGTGTGACCGGCCTGGTGGAGCTGCTCGAACAGCCTCACGATCTCTTCGCCCGTCGCCGAATCCAGATTTCCCGTGGGCTCGTCCGCGAGCAACAGCGACGGCTCCGCGCACAGCGCCCGAGCAATCGCCACGCGCTGCCGCTGACCGCCGGAGAGCTCATTCGGCCGGTGATGCATGCGGTGCGAGAGGCCCACTTTCTCCAGCGCGATGCGGGCCTTCTCCCGCCGCTCCTTCGCCTTCATGCCGCGGTAGACGAGCGGCAGCTCCACGTTCCCCAGCGCCGTGTCTCTCGGCAGGAGCTGGAACGTCTGGAAGATGAAGCCAATCTCCTTGTTGCGCACCGCCGCGAGCTCGTCGTCGTTCATGCCCGCGACGTTCTTCCCGTTGAGGAAGTATTCGCCGGAAGTCGGCGTGTCGAGGCAGCCGATCACGTTCATCAGCGTGCTCTTGCCCGAACCTGACTGGCCGATGATCGCCGTCCATTCGCCGCGCTTGATCCCAACGCTCACGTCATTGAGCGCTCGGACTTCTTCGCCGCCCACCGTGTAGTAACGGCGGATGTTCTTGAGCTCGATCAGCATCTGGCTCAACCGTGCTTCTTCCACTTGTTGCCGCCGCCCTTGCCGTTGTCCTCTTCCACCGCGTCGTTGTCCTTCAGGTCCTTGGCGAGCGTGCGGTACGGCCCCTCCACCACCTTGTCGCCCGGCTGCAGCCCCTCGAGGATCTCCATCTCGGTGTCGGACGCGATCCCGGTGCGCACGCGGCGCACGTGCACCTTGTTGTCGTCGCTGACCACGAACACGACCTTGGCGAGCTGATCCTTCTTGCTGGCCGCGATCACCTTGCCCTCCACCGGCGCGGGGTTGCTGTCCGGGAGCAGGTTTGAAGACCGCACCGTCACGGCCTGAATCGGGATCGTCACCGCGCCCTCGTGCGTCTCGGCGGAGATGCGGACCTCCGCGCTCATGCCCGGCATCGCGCCCGGCGGACGGCTGGTGAGCGCGACGGTGATCGGGAACGACGTCACCTCGGCCTCGGTGCCCGGGTTCTTGATGTTCGCCTTCTGCGCGATCTCCACGACGCTGCCTTCGAACGTCTGCCCTTCCAGCGCGTCCATCGTCACCTCCGCGCGCTGACCGTTTTTCAGATAGACGACCTCGTGCTCGCCGACTTCGATCTTCACTTCCATCGCCGCCAGCGCCGCGATCGTCATCACCACGTCTTCGTTGAAGTCAGAGCCGCGCACGCGTTCGCCAATCTCGCGCGAGACCTCGATCACGGTGCCGTCGATCGGTGAAGTCAGCGTCGTCTTCGAGAGGTTCGTCTGCGCTTCTTCCAACGCCGCGGACGCCTGAGCCTGGCGCTGCTGCGCCGCACCCAACCGCGCCAGCGCCGAGTCGCGATCAGACTTCGAACGTTCGCCCTCGGCCGGCGACGAAATGCCCTTCTCCACCAGCGCGGTCACGCGCTTGAGCTCGGCTTCCATCCGGTCGGTGTCGACCTGCGCGACCTGAACTTCGGCCTTTGCCGCGCTCGCCGCCGCCTGCGCCTGACGCGACGCCGCCTCGAAGCGCTTGCGATCGATTCGCCCGAGCACCTGCCCCTTGGTGACGCGATCGCCCGCCGCCACGGAGAGCTCGGTGAGATCGCCGGACAGGTTGGACGAGATCTTCACCGTCGTCGCCGCCTGCACTTTTCCGGCGCCGGAGATCGTCCGCGTGATCGTCGCCTTCTTCGCGGTCGCGAACGTCACCTGCTGCGCCGGCGGAGGACGCTCTCTGAGACCGCCCACCGTGATCGCCGTCGCTCCGAGCAGCAGCACGGCCGCAATCAAAACCTTCCACCACTTCATGGCTTCGCTCCGTTACCCAGCACGCGATCCAGATTCGCGCGCGCAATTTCCGTGTCGATGCGGCTCTCCAGCAGCGTCAGCTCCGCCTGCGTGAGCTTGAGCTGCGCGTCGCGGACTTCCAACGTGGAGCCCGCGCCCGACGAGAACCGTCCTTCCGAGACCTTCAGCGCTTCCACCGCGATCTGCTGATTGGCCGCCGCGACCTCCGTCGCCTCCTGCGTGACCTCCAGCTGCACGATCGCCGTCTTGACCTGTCCTTCGAGCTCGCGGAGCGCCTGATCCAGATTCACCTGCGCGGTCCGCTGCTGCAGCCGCGCGTTCTCCGCCGCAGCGTTCGTCGCGAAGCCGTTGAAGAGATCCCAGTTGATCGAGAGGCCGCCTGAGATGGAGTTGTTGAAGCTCGGCTGGGTGGCGAAGACGTCCAGCGAAGTGGATTGGCGATCCGCGCGGATCTGCGCACCCACGCGCGGCCGGTAGTCGCCGCGAGCGATGTCCACGCTGAGCTCGGACGCCCGGACCTGCGCGTCGAGAGAGCGATACAGCGGCCTGCGCTGCCGCGCCTGAGCAATCGCATCCGAGAGCACGATCTGCTGATTCGCGCCGCCGAACGGAGGGTTGTCCGCGATCAAGTCTTCGCTCGCCGGATGAGCGATCCACGCCGCCAGATCCGACTGCGCCGCGGCGATGCGAGCGCGGCTTTGAATCAGCGTGATGCGATCGTTTCCCGCGTTCACCTGCGAAGAGAGGAGATCGGACCGGTTGATGCGGCCCGCTTCGAACAGGCCCTGCGCGCGCGACACCTGATCGAGGCTGCGCTTCAGATTCGCCTCCAGCACGGCCTTGCGCTGCTGCG
>JBJMQN010000322.1:0-4825 GCA_045802665.1 Myxococcaceae bacterium
ATCTCGGTGCGGCGGCGAATGCGCGGCTGCTCGCCGAGCTCGCGCTGGATGAGCTGCAGGTTGATCCGCGCGGCGCTCAGCGGCGTTTTGATCTCGTGCGCGACCCACGCGAGCATCTCCCCGCCCAGCACGCCGCCGGGGCGCGGCGCGGGGACGGGCAGGGGGCGCTCGCGATCGGCCGCGGCCGGATGGTCTTTGAGCGCGGCTTGAACCACGCGTTCGAAGTTCTCCAGCGACACGGGCTTGGTGAGCGACGCCGTCGCCTCGTCGGCGCCCCTGGGCGTGGCCGCGCTCACCAGAATGAACGGGGTCCTGGACAACGCCGGCTCGCCGCGGAGCAGCCGCAGCAGATCCAGCCCGGTGAGCCTGGGCATCATGTGATCGCTCACCACGAGATCCGGCAGGTGCGTCCGGGCCAGGGCCAACGCCTCCAGGCCGTCGTGCGCGGTGAGCACGCGGTGCCCCAGATCCGAGATGACCATGGCGAAGACGTCGAGCAGCGCGGCCTCGTCGTCCACCACGAGGACGAGCTTCAAGCCTGCGAACCCTCCCGAGCTTGAGTGCCCACGGGGCGCGCCTGTCCGGTGAGCAGCCCCTCCACGGAGCTCATGGGGGCGAGCACGTGAACGCCGCTGTTGCGGATCTCGAACTCGCGCACCGTGGGCTCGAACGGGCTGTCCCGCAGGTTGAGCACCGAGAGCACCCGGTGGATCTTCCCGCGCAGCTCCACGTGCCGGAGGAAGATCAGGTTCTCGGCGATGCCCGCCAGCGCGGTGTCGCTGAAGTCCAGCTCCGGTCCGACGACCTTCGCGATCTTCCGGGTGAACACTGTCGTCACCCCGCGCGAGCGGAGCTGGATCACCAACGCCGAGAAGAACGACTGCGCGCGTTCTCTGGAGCCGAGCCGGAGCTCCAGAAAATCGATCTCCTCGAAGACGAGCCGGCGGATCTGCTGACGGTCCACTCTTTCGAGCACGCGGTGGACGACCTCGTCGGCATCGACGCCGAACCAAGGGTCGAACTGGATGGCCAACTTGCCGGACCGGAGGTTGGGCGTGAGGTCCAGGCTCACCCGCTGCGCGCGCTGCAGGAGGTTCTCCTCGGACTCGGCGAACGAGATGAAGAGCGAGTTTTCGCCGGCCACGGCGCCCGCGTTGGCGAAGTGGAGCGCGAGCAGCGTCTTGCCGACGCCAGTGCCGCCGGTCAGCAGCGACGAGGTGTTCCGGGGCAGGCCGCCGCAGGTCAGGCCGTCCAGCTCTTTGAGTCCGAAGGGCGCGCGCTCGACCAGCCCCTGCCGGCCGGCGTCCGGACCGGTGATCGACTCGAGCCGCGGGAAGATCCGGACCCCTCCCTGCTCGATGCGCATGGAATGGGAGCCGGGCAGGTGTTTCATCCCGCGCAGCTTGACCACCTCGGCGCGCCGCGAACGGCTCCCGCGCTCAGGCTCGTTCGAAAGCGAGATGACGCCGTCGACGGTGGTGGACTCCGGGTAGCTCATGACCTGGGCGAGCGGGTACTCGGTGAGGAAGATGCCGGTGCACTCATTCGCGTTGAGCCCCACCGACAGCTCGTAGAAGAACTCCCGCATCTTCGCCTCGTCCTGCCAGAGGTCGCGCACGGTCCGCAGGCCGTCCACCACGAGCAGCTTCGCCCGCCGTTCCCGCACCGTGCTGAGCAGGACTTCGCGGGCGTCGCGCGCGCCCTTCTTGAGCCACGAGTACACGCTCAGGAAGAAGAGCTCTTCGCCCAGGCGCTCGCGCGTGAAGAAGTCGAACCCGGCGAGATCCTCGAGCAGCTTGCCCTGCGATTCGGAGGTCGTCGTCGCGAGGATGACGCGCTCCCCACGCCGCGCGGCATCGAACGCGATCTGGCTGGCCAGCACCGTCTTTCCGCTGCCGGGCTCGCCGGTGATGAGGATCGACTGGTTTTTCGGGATGCCGCCTCCGAGCAGCTGGTCGAAGCCTGGAACGCCGGAGGGAAACGTCGTGCGGGTCACGGGCACAGAGAGGACCTTGGGCATTGATGTCGCGGCCAAGCGCTACCATGTGGGATGTGGCTTCAACACCGCCGGCCAGTGGATCTGTTCAGGGGTGCCCTTTTTTTCGCAATGGGTTCTCCGCCCCTTCGTAGGGTGCGGCATCCGTGCGAGTCACAGCCCTTGTCCTCCTCCTCGCCGCGCTCCCCGCGGCGGCTCAGGTCGATCACCTCGTCGCTCAGCGAACGGCCCAGGCCGTGCAACTCGATGGGCGTCTGGACGAGCCGGCCTGGGCCAGCGCGCCCGTGTTCTCCGGCTTCGTGGAGAGCTTCCCGAACGCGGGCCAGCCGGCGAGCTTCAAGACCGAAGCGCGAGTGCTCTACGACGACGAGTTCCTCTACGTGGGGATCAAGGCGTTCGATCCGGACCCGAAAGGGATTGCGCGGCAGCTCGGCAGGCGCGACAGCTCGCCTTCGGCGGACCGGATCGAGATCGCGATCGATTCGAACAACGACCGGCGGTCGGCGGCGGACTTCGTGGTCAACGCGGCGGGCGTGCTGCGCGATTCGCTGCTGTTCGGCGACGTGAACTTCACCGACAGCTGGGACGCGGTCTGGGACGCGTCGGTGTCGATCAACGACGACGGGTGGTCCGCCGAGGTCGCCATTCCGTTCCGCGTCCTGCGCTTCTCAGCGGCGACGGAGCAGCAGTGGGGGATGGTGATCCGCCGCTACGTGCCGCGCACGCACCAGGTGTTCGACTCCACGCTCATCCCGCGCGAGGCGAACCCGATCAACGTGGGCAACCTCGTCGTCTCGCGCTTCGGGCGGCTGAC
The DNA here is from genome assembly GCA_045802665.1 of Myxococcaceae bacterium. Classification (GTDB taxonomy): domain Bacteria; phylum Myxococcota; class Myxococcia; order Myxococcales; family Myxococcaceae; genus JBJMQN01. The sequence goes on from JBJMQN010000322.1 coordinate 2,811, forward strand.
GGGCCTTTCGGGCGTGAAGCCCACGCGTGGGATCGAGATCCTCCCGTATGCGGCGGGCCGGGCGACGCTCCGTCCGCAGTTCTCGAACCCCGCGCGACCTGTGCCGCGGCTGTTGGATCCGTCGTTCGATCTCGGCCTCGACTTCCGGGCCTCGCTCACGAGCCACATCACGCTCACCGGCGCGGTGAATCCGGACTTCGGGCAGGTGGAGGCGGATCAGGTGATCCAGAACCTGTCGACGTCGGAGCCGTTCTTTCAGGAGAAGCGGCCGTTCTTTCTGGAGGGGCTCGACATCTTTCAACCGGTGGGCGCGGAGTACGGCTCGCCGCAGCAGCTCTTCTATTCGCGGCGCATCGGGTTGAACGCGCCGATCCTCGGGGCGGCGAAGGTGTCGGGGAGCGCTCGCGAGGGGCTGGATGTTGGAGTGCTGGAGACCGTGGTGATGGGGGCGGGGAACAGCGCGCTCGTGCCGGTGGGCTACGGCTCACCGGATCCTTCGACGCTGGAGCCTTTCGAGGCGAACCCGAACCGGAGCTGGAAGTTTCATCTCAATCAGCCGCTGCACTTCGGTCCGGAAGATGCGCTGCCCATCGCGCACCCGGTGACGACGAACTACTTCGCGGGCGTCGCCAGGCAGCGGTTTGGCGCGGGCTCGGCGGTGGGCGCGACGTTCACCTCCGCCACGCCCCTTGCGGATCAGTGTCGCCGGAACGAATTCGCCACGGTCGAGGAGTACGTCGCGGCGGGCTGTGCCGCTCGCGGATCGAATGCGCTCGGGCTGGATGTGAACCTGCGCGACGAGCCGGGGATCTATGGCGGCTATGCGCAGCTCGCCGCCACGCAGCAGGTGGGCGGAGATCCGGAGGGGAGGGTGCTGCGCGACGGCACGGTGATGAAGCCGGGTGATCTCGGCTTCGGCGGGCACATGCGCGCGGGGAAGCTCGGCGGCGAGCCGTTCCGGTGGGACGTGCAGTACGTCTACGAAGATCCGAAGCTGGACATGAACGACATCGGGTTCCAGCCGCTCTCCAATTACCAATGGGCGGACCTCAACCTTCATTTCGTACGGCCCAGCGGGTTCGGGAAGTTCCACAACTTCTCGCTCGACTACAACCTCGACCTCAACTGGACCGCGGACGGAAAGGCGCTGCCGCGCGGCATCAACACCAACGTGTTCAGCCAGCTGCAGCTGCCCACGTACGACACGGTGATGATGCGCGTGGGCCTCGAGCTTCCTCAGTACGACACGCGCGAGATCCCGCAGGCGGGTGTCCCGTTCGAACGCGCTTCGGATGTCTTCGTCGCCTTCGAGGTCCACACGGATGCGAACCGGAAGCTGTTCGCGAACGCGGACGTGTTCGTCGCCACCAATGTTCCGCGGCGGAACCTGGGAAACATCTATGCGTGGGGCTGGGACTTCAACGGCACGTTCCGTCCGCAGGACCGGTTGGAGACGAATCTCCAGGCGAGCTACGGCCACAAGCCGGCCGGCCCGCGCTGGGTGGACTTCGCGGACGACAACGTTGCGGTGTTCGGGATGCAGGACCCGGAGTTTCTCTCCGTCACGCTCCGGCAGCAGTACGTGATCGCCCCGAGGCTGACCGCGCAGCTCTACGCGCAGCTGTTCTCGGATGTGGTCCGGTACGGCAGCTTTACGGCCGCGTCGCTCGAGGGCCGCGAGCACCTGGAGCTCGACAAGCTGGAGCCCTACTCGTACGGCGGCGATCCCAGCGAGCACTTCTCGGTGCTGAACCTGAACGCGGTGCTGCGTTGGGAGTACCGGCTGGGCTCGACGATCTACCTCGTCTACACACGATCGCAGTCCGAGTTGCCGCCACCGGGTGCAGAGAAGCCGGCGCGAACCGTGCTCCCCGCCAGACTCGGACAGGGCCCGGTGACGGAGAGCGTGCTGCTCAAGTGGTCATGGTGGTGGGACGTCTGAGCTAGGCGACGGACAGCTTCACGTCGATGTTGCCGCGCGTCGCGTTCGAGTACGGGCAGACCTCGTGCGCGGC
>JBJMQN010000323.1:0-6215 GCA_045802665.1 Myxococcaceae bacterium
GAGCCGCCGTCGAGACGCTCGACGCTCGCCCTCGCTAGAACATCCGGTAGCCCACGCCGACCTTCACGCTGTACCCGATCTGCCAGAGCGCGAGTCCTACCGGCTCCCGCATCACGTCGGGTCCGATGCTGCCCATCGCGAACAGGCTGAGATCCTCTCCGAGATAGAACTCGACGCCACCGCCGGCGAGGATCTGCACGTGGTAGCCGCCAGTGGGCGCGATGCCGAAATCCAGCGGCGCGTTGAGCAGCGCGAATCCCCTCAGCGTGTCGTGGATGCGGTAGCTGCCGACGACGCCGGGCTCCACTCGAAGCAGGAGCGCTCGGAAGTTTCGGATGTCGAAGTAGCGCGCGCCGCTGTCGTAGCCGAGCCCGAGGCCGAGCGACGCGCCGACCTCCACGCGATCGCGCGTGAGGAACTGGTACTTCCCAATCGCCTCGCCGCCGAAGCTCAGGAGCAGGTAGTTGAACCGGCCGCGGCCCTCGAGCTCGAAGCCTCCGGTTCCGTACCGGTATCCGCCGCCGATCTCCTGCGCGCCGACGAAGCCGTACGCAGCGGTGGACCCGGATGGCAGCACGGGCGGCGTCATCCCGGCGCCGAACGACTCCTGGCGGTTCGCGAGCTTCACGTCTTCCGCGGCTGCGACAGAGGCTGCGACCAGCGCGACGACCACGAGCAGGCGTTTCATGGGCGCGGGACCCTACTCCAGCGATCGATCGCATCAAGGAACGTGATCAGCCGCCCTGAAACAGACGGTTTTACCGAAAATCAAGGACTTAGCTCGCACCCCCACTTGATCCTCGCGACCATCAGGGACTAGGTACGCAACCCGCGCACAGCGGCTCCGACAACTGACGAGCCGGTCGTGCCAGCAGGAGAGCCCCCATGTCCGCAGCCCGCATTCGAGTTGACCTCCAGAAGCGCACCCTCGCAGCGGCGACGTACTCCGCGGAAGAGGGTCCTGCGTCCGTGTTGGTGGTCGATCCCGACGAGCGCGGCCGTTCGTTGCTCGCCGCGAGGCTGATGGCCGAAGGCTTCGAAGTGACGCTCGCGGAGTCGTCGGAGGAAGCGCTCCACGCGCTGAGCCCCGGCCGCCCGCTGCCGTCCGTCGTCGTCGCCGAAGCGGCGCTCTCGGGCGAAGACGGGTTCGAGCTCTGCCAGCAGATCCGCAGCGACAGCCGCACCGCGTTTCTCCCCGTCCTCCTGCTCACGCGCGAGGCCGACGAGACCGCCGCGGAGCGAGCGAACACTTCCGGCGCGGACGATCTCCTCCCGCGTCCCGTCTACGTGACCGACATCGTCGCGATGGTGCAGCTGCTCTCCGGGCGCGACACGGCGGACGGGCAGTTCAACGCGAACGTGGACGCGATTCCGGTGCACCGGATGCTCCGCGCGCTGCTCTCCGGCGTTCGAGCGGGACGCCTCGAGATCGACGGCGGATCGCTGTCGTTCCGCAACGGTCGAGTGGTGGACGCGCAGTTCGGGGCGCTGCGCGGTGAGACGGCGCTCGGGAGGCTTTTGCTGTTCGGGCACGGCGACTACTCGGTGCGCTTTGGTCCGGCGCTCTCGCGCGCGGAGCTCGCGGTGACGCTCGAAGACTTCTGCCGCCGCTACGAGCCCATGGTCGAGCGTTGGCGTGCGCTCTGTGCCCGCTGCGTCCCGCTGGACTCGGTGCTCGCGGTGGACTTCGCGAAGCTCTCGCAGCACCTCGCCGAGCTCCCTGACGAAGTGAACGCGATCGTCCGGCTGTTCGACGGCCGCCGCTCCGTGCGCGCGTGCCTGTCGGAGAGCACCTTCACCGAGAACCTCACGCTGGAAGCGGCGACGCGGCTGTACGTGATGGGCGTGCTCGCGCCCGTCGAAGTGCGAGAGGCGCGCGTCGTGAAGTCCGCGCCGCGTTTCTTCGAGCCCGTCAGCCCCTCGGTGAAGGCGATGGGCGAGCTGTTCGGCGACGACCTGCCGCCAGTCCCCGAGCAGGATCCGCTCCCCGAGCCGGACTGGGCGCTGGACCGGATGGACGAGGGGCTCGAGGCGCAGCTCAATGCGTTCAACGTTCGAGAAGTCTCGGACGCGGTGCCCCTCTCCGAGCTGATGCTGCCCTCGCCGATGGAGGTCTTCGCGGCGGGCGGGACGGAGCTCGGCGACCGGTCGCTGGAGGATTCGATCAACGCCGCGCTCGTGAGCGACGAGGAGCCGATTCCCGCGGACGAGCTCGTGCTCAAGCACGCCGAGCCCGAGTGCGACATCGACGTGGTCGAACCTGTGGCCGCTTTCGCCGAGCAGCTCGAAGGCGATTTCTTCAAGGACCTCGAGCCGACGACGCGCCGCCGTCCGGTGCTGGGAGCGCTCGCGATCACGGTGGGAGTCGTCGCCGTGGCGAGCGGCCTCGCGATGCTCCTGAGCCGCGAACCCGCGCAGGTCGCCGCGCTGCCGGAGCTCCCGGTCGTGGTGGCGCCGCTGTTCGTCCCCGCGCCGAAGATCGTGAAGCCGGCCGCGCCGACGGTGGAGCAGGGCATCGCGCTCTACGAAGCCGGGATGAAGGACGAGGCGGTGAAGCTCCTGTCGCAGACCGTCGCGATGGAGCCGGCGAACGCGCCCGCGTGGCTGATGCTGGGCGTCGCGCAGTACGACAACGGCGATGCGCAGAACGCCGAGACCTCGGCGAAGAAGGCGCTGGAGCTGGACGCAAAGAACAGCGGCCGCGCGCGGATGCTGCTCGCGTCCATCTACATCGAAGCCGGAAAGCACGACCTCGCGGACGCCGAGCTGAAGACGTACCTCGCGGATGAGCCGGCGGGTGCGTTCTCGGATGAAGCGCGGCAGCTGCTCGAGCGGAAGCGCGTTCCGAAGAGCTCGCTGAAAGTGGAGCGCTGAGCGGCTCGCGCACTTTCGTGACACGCGGATCTCTCCAAGGTACAACGCCTGTACATCTGTTCCGTTCCGGAGGGGAACGCATTTGCGCGTGCTGGGGATCGATCCGGGCACAAGATTTACGGGCTTCGGCGTCGTCGAAGAGATTCGCGGCCAGCTCTTTCACGTAGGCCACGGCGTCGTGAAGGCGGATCCGGACGCGCCGCTCGAGACGCGGCTCAAGCAGATCTTCGCCGCGCTCAGCCAGGCCTTCGCGAGCTTTCGTCCCGATGCCGTCGCCGTGGAAGGCGTGTTCTCGCATCGCAACGCCCGAAGCGCGCTGATTCTCGGTCACGCTCGTGGCGTCGCGCTGCTGGTCGCGGCTCAGAACGGGATTTCGGTGTGCGAGTACGCGCCGGCGAAGGTGAAGAAGTCCGTCGGTGCGGGTGGCGCGGATGGGAAAGACGCTGTCGCTCGGATGGTGCAGACGCTGCTTCGCGTCAGCGATTTCGGAAGGGCGGATGCGTCTGACGCGCTCGCCGTCGCCATCTGCCATCTGAACCAGTCGCGCTTCCGTCCGGTGGGCGCGGGTCCTTCGCTCAAGCTGCCGAAGCCGAAGTCGCGGAAGGGCGCGCTGGCGGCGCTCGCGGACAGAATTTCGCCTTCGTATGTGCGGGCGGTCGGCACTCGATGATCGCCTCGCTGTCCGGCGTCGTCGCTGAGAAGAACCTCAACGACGCGGTGATCGACGTGAACGGTGTCGGCTATCGCGTGTTCCTCTCGCTGCTCGCGCTCACGCGGCTGCCGGACGAGGGCAAGCCCGCGAAGCTGCGGATCCGGACGGTGGTTCGGGAGGACGCGCTCGATCTGTTCGGGTTCCTCTCGAAGAACGAAGAGGACATGTTCCTGCTCCTCACCTCGGTCTCGCACGTGGGGCCGAAGGTCGCGATGGGTGTGCTGTCCGGGCTCGAAGTCGATGCGCTCGCGCAGACGATCGCCGAGGGCGACGTCGCTCGGCTCACCAAGATCCGCGGCGTAGGAAAAAAGACGGCCGAGCGCCTCGTGCTCGAGCTCCGCGAGAAGGTGAAGCTTTTGGTGCTGGAGAAGCGCGTGGACGCGTCCGGCAAGCCCGCGCCCTCCACTTCGAGTCCAATGCGCTCCGACCTCGTCTCCGCGCTCATCAACCTCGGCTACAAGCAGCAGCAGGCGGACAAGGCGGCGGACACGGCGATCGATCGCGCGGGCGCGGAGGCTCCGTTCGAGGCGCTGTTCCGAGAGGCATTGAAGGCGCTGCGGGGCTGAGTCACGCTGCCGTCATGATCGACGTGCAGAGCACCTACGAGTGGCTGGTGGCGGGTTGTCCCGGGGCGAAGGGCGCGCCGCAGGTCGTGGGAGAGCTCGCGGAGCGGCTGGTGCGCGACGGCATTCCCATCGAGCGCCTCGCCGCGTTCGTCCGCACGCTGCACCCGAACGTCTTTGGACGAAGCTTCTTCTGGGCGAAGGGGAAGGCCACCGAGGTTCGCGAAGGAAGCTACGCGCTCACGCGCTCCCCCGAATTTCAAAAGAGCCCGGCGATGGTGGTGGGCACCACCGGCAAGCGGATCCGCTTCCGCATCGAGAGCGAAGAGACGCCCTTCGACAGCGTGCGGGACCTCAGGCGGGAGGGCTTCACCGACTGGATGATGGAGCCGATGACGTTTCTGAGCGGGGAGATCCACGCGATCAGCTTCGCCACCAAAGCGAAGGGCGGCTTCACCGACGAGATGATTGCTGGGATCGAACGCGTCGTACCGCCGCTGACCCGCATCGCCGAAGTGCTGGCGCTGTCGCGGACGGCCGCAAATCTCCTCGATGCGTACGTCGGTCCGAACGCGGGCTCGAAGATCCTCTCGGGGAAGATTCAGCTCGGCGATACGGATCTCATCAAGGCGGCGATCTGGTTCTCGGATCTGCGCGGCTTCACGTCCATGAGCGCGGAGCTGCAGCCGGGCGAGCTCATCGCGATGCTCAACGAGGTCTTCGGCTGTCAGGTCCCGGCGATCGAGCACCACGGTGGGGAGGTGCTGAAGTTCATGGGCGACGGGATGCTGGCGATCTTCCCGGTCGGCGCAGATTCGGCGACCGCGTGCGATCACGCCCTGGACGCCGCGCAGGAAGCGTTCGGCGCGCTGGAGAAGTTGAACGTGGACCGGCAGAAGCGCGGGCTCAAGGCGGTGGCGTTCGGCGTGGGCCTGCACCTGGGCGAGGTCGCCTACGGGAACATCGGCGGGTCGAACCGGATGGACTTCACCTGCATCGGGCAGGCGGTGAACCTCGCGAGCCGCATCGAGAGCTGCGCCGGAAAGCTCTCACGGCCGATGGTGGTGAGCGCGGATCTCGCTCGGGCCACGACTCGCAAGATGGAGCGGGTGGGGGCGTACGAGCTGAAGGGTGTGCCGGGTCAGACCGAGGTGTTTGCTCCGGCGGCGTGAGGAGCTGATCGCACGGCTCAGGCCCTGCCGAACAGGCGCCCCGGTCGTCTCACCGATTCGCGGTCAGATACTTCGTCAGCCCGCTCCCGACCGAGACCAGGTTCGGCTTGATCGTCGCGACGAGGAAGCTCTCCACCGCGGGTCCTATGGTTCCAGCGAGCAGCCGCGGCACGGCCTTCACCTTCTTCGCGTCCACTTCGATGACGCCCTTGATCACGAGCCGGGTGCGATCCGCGCCGACCTCCTCGAAGTTCGTGCGGCCCTCCGCCTTCACCGCCTCCTTGAACGCGCCGACCTCGGTGCGCCAGTCGCAGGTGAAAGCCGAGGCGTTCCAGGTCGCGTAGTCGTCCCACTCGAGCAGCTTCTCGGAGACGAACGCCCGAGCGACGGCTGGGATGTCTCCGCCGCCCTTCCAGTGATTCAGCATCCGCGAGACGGCGCCGTCATCGGTCCGTTCGATCTGCTGAATGCCGCGCACATTCGGGAGGTACGGAAGGAGCTCGACGAGCTTGTCCCGGTAGACCTCGAACACGCGCTGACGCGGGAAGGGGACTTCGACGGAGACCTCCAACTTCATGCACGGACCTCGTTGCGGTGACCGTTGAGCGTGGCGGAGCGCGCCTGGTTCACTCGGCGGATCTCACCCTGCGAAAGATCGCCGTGGCTGAACGTTGGCGAGAGGCCGGGGGCGAGCAGAGACTGGGTGAGCTCGGAGGAGGGGTAGAAGTTCACGTAGGAGGGGTCCACCTTGCACGGGCCCGCGAGCGTCTTCTCCAGCACCATCGACGTGTACTGATCCAGCGAGCTCTCGCGCGTGTTGCCGTTGAGAATCACCTCGTGGCCGAGCTGCTCCGCCGTCGAACGCACGCCCGCGATCGCGGACTGCAGCGGCGA
>JBJMQN010000324.1:0-4241 GCA_045802665.1 Myxococcaceae bacterium
AGCGCAGCCCGTTCAGCACGTGAACCACGGTGGCCGTCATAGAAGCCTGATCATCATGCGGCGAAACTCGCCTCTCGTCTAAGAGCGGTCTACACCATCGGCGATGGCTGAAGTCCGCCTGCGCGACTACGACAACAGCTGGTACGACCCCGGCCGCTCGGTGGCCGTGCGTGTGCTGTGGATCCTCGTCTGCGGCGCATTCTTCCAGACGTGGTTTCCCTGGCCGTCGTCGTTCAAGCGCGCGCTGCTGCGGCTGTTCGGCGGGAAGATCGGCGCGCGCGTCGTCATCAAGCCACGCGTCACGATCAAGTACCCATGGAACCTCGAAGTGGGTGACGACTGCTGGATCGGCGAGCACGCCTGGCTGGATTCGCTCGCGAAGATTTCGCTCGGTCACGACGCGGTCCTCTCGCAGGACTGCTTCATCGAGACGGGAAATCACGACTGGAGCAAGCCCACGTTCGATCTCGTCCTCAAGCCCGTCGTGATCGAAGCCGGCGCCTGGGCGGCTGCGCGATCCACGTTGCTTCCCGGCGCGCGGCTCGCCTCTCACGCGGTGCTCGGCGCGGGCAGCGTGCTCTCCGGCGACACGGAGCCTTTCGGGATCTACTCGGGGATCCCGGCGAAGAAGATCTCCACGCGGCAGCTCTCCGAATGAAGGTCCTGTTCCTCAATCAGTTCTTTCCGCCAGACCTCGCACCCACGGGGCAGATGGCGATGGACTTGGCGCACGAGCTCATCGCGCGCGGCCATTCGGTCTCCGCGCTCACGGGGCAGGCGAGCTACGTCGGCGGAAAGAGACTCGCGCGAGAAGAGGTCTTGAACGGCGTGGAGATTCACCGCGTCGCGACGACTTCGTTCGGGCGCCGCTCCGTCCTGCACCGCCTCGCGGACTACTCGTCGTTCTACGTGACCGCCACCGCGGAGCTCGCGCGGCTGCCACGGCACGACGTGGTGATCACGATGACCTCTCCGCCGCTCATCTCGATGGCGGGTCCGCTGGCCCAGCGGCTGAAGAAGTCAGCGTTCGTCTACTGGGTGCACGATCTCTATCCAGAAGCGGCGATCGCGTTTGGCGTGATGAAGACGGGTTCGGCCACCGCGCGCGCGGCGGCAGCGACTAGCAGATTTACGCTCTCGCGAGCCGATCGCACCGTGGTCCTCGGTGAAGCGATGAAGGAACGGGTGGTCGTGGCGGGTGCTCGCGAAGATCGCGTGAGCATCATCCCGAACTGGATCGACGACGAGGTCGTGACGCCGATTCCGCACTCGAAAAATCCGCTGCGCGCCGAGCTGTCCCGCGGCCGCAAATGCCTCGTCATGTACTCGGGAAACATCGGCCGGGGGCATGACGTCGAAACGCTGCTCGCGGCCGCGCGGAAGCTCTCGGACGAGAAGGAGCTTGGGTTCGTCTTCATCGGCGAGGGGGTGAAGCGCGAGGAGGGGGAACGCGCCGCCCAGCAGCTGCCCAACGGCTGGCGTGCGCCGTATGCCCCGCGCGAGCAGCTCGCTCAATCGCTCTCCGCCGCAGACATCCACTTCATCTCGCTGTCGAACGAGCTCGTGGGCCTGCTCGAGCCTTCCAAGCTCTACGGCGTGATGGCGGCGGGCCGCCCGGCGATCTTCGTTGGCCCCGGGCGCAGTGAAGTCGCGCTCACCGTCGAACGTGAGGGCTGCGGCGTGCGCGTGGACAACGGAGACGTCGAAGGCCTCATGAACGCGATCGTCACTTTCGCGGAGAACAAGGCGAAGCGGGAGGCGTTCGGCGCTCGCGGCCGTTCGGCGCTCTCGGCCCGGTACAGTCGAAAGCGCGCGGCGGCCAGATGGGACGCGGTGCTGCGCGAGCTTCGCTGACCTCGATTTCTCAGCGCTCGATCACCATCGCCGAATCCTCTTCCCAGGCGAACTCGAGCTCATACCCGAGCCGCGCGAGCGTCCGGCGGATCGCGGTTGGCGTCGCCACCGCGATGCGAACCTTCATCCCCGCCGCGAACGAGATTTCGTCGTGCGCGCGCAGATCATTCGGCTGGCTCGTCGCCACGAGCAGGTTCTTCAGAGGTCCCATCCGTTCAATCCGCAGCGGCAGGACCTGGAACCTCGCGGCCAGCTTTTTCGGCAGCGCCTCCAAGGCCTCCTGCTGAATCGGGTACGACTCCACCTCGATGAACGGCTTGCTCGACTGAGCGGCCAGCGCGACGTAGATGCGGTGCTCCGGCACCAGCTCCATCGCCATCAGCGTCTCGCCCAGCTTTCCCTTCGGGCTCGACTTCAGGGCGAGCTCGAGCTCCTCCCGAGTGAGCGCGCTTTCGCCGATCAACACATCACCGAGACGACGGGCAGGTGCCATGATCGGCATGGCTGTGCGGAGCGCGTGCCATTCGCAGGTCCGCGTCCGGACTTGGATCGACGCCCGGGCGGCCACCGCGCGCTGCAATATTTCCTGCTCGGGCAGCGACCGAGCGCGAGTGAAGATCCGGCCGATCGTTCGGATCTCATCGCGCCGCGTGGCACAATCCGTCCCGGCGGCAACGGGTGGGTCTCCCACCTCTGCCTTCCATGTACGACGTGGCCGGTTTCGACTCCCCCGAACGATGACGACCTTCTTCGTCGCATTCCTCGTCTCACTCATGGTGGGCGCCGTGATGACGCTCGCGGTGCGTCACGTGGCGCTGCGCTTCAACTGGCTCGACCACAGCCTCTCGAGCCGCAAGGTCCACGCGCGGCCGGTGCCGCGGCTCGGCGGCGTCGCGATCGTCCTCGCGTTCTTCGCTCCGCTCGTCGCGCTGCTCATCGTCGACTCCGGCGTCGGCTACTACTGGAAGCCCGAGCGCGAGCTCATCGTCGGCCTCTTCGCCGGCGGCTTCGTGATCGCGCTCCTCGGGCTCTACGACGACTTCCGTGGAGCGGGCGCGAGGAAGAAGTTCGCCGTGCAGCTCGCCGTCGCCGTGGCGCTCTACTTCGCGGGCTTCCGCATCGAGCTCCTCACCGCGCCGTTCTTCGGTCAGGTGCAACTTGGCGCGCTCGCGTTGCCGCTCACGGTCTTCTGGATCGTCGGCGTGGTGAACGCGATGAACCTGATCGACGGGCTGGACGGCCTCGCGGGTGGCGTCGCGTTCTTCGCCGTCGGTACCAACTTCGTCCTCGCGCTGGTCCGCGGCGACGTGCTGCTCTCACTCTGCATGGCGGCGCTCGCCGGCGCGCTGCTCGGGTTCCTCATCTTCAACTGGAACCCCGCGTCCATCTTCATGGGCGACACCGGGAGCATGTTCCTGGGCTTCGTCCTCGCCGCGGTTTCGCTCAAGACGTCCAGCAAGTCCGGCACCGCGGTGGCGATGCTCGTCCCGATCATCGCGCTCGGGCTGCCGATCATGGACACACTGCTCGCGATCGTGCGGCGGATGCTGCTCGGGCGGCCGATTTTCTCGGCGGACAAAGAGCACATCCATCACCGGCTGATGTCGCGGCTGAACCTCACGCACCGTCAGGCGGTGCTCGTCCTCTATGGCATCTGCTGCCTGCTCGCGCTCACCGCGCTCGGCATGAGCTACGCGAACAGCGTGCAGGCGGCGATGCTGCTCAGCGGGATCGGCATCGTGGTCGCCGTGCTGATGCGCAAGCTCGGCTACCTGAACTTGAAGAACGCCGCGGCCGCGGGCGAAACGCGCAAGCGCAACCTCGTCGTGCGCAGCCTCGTGAAGACCATCAACCACAACATCGACAACGCGCGCGGGCTCCAGGACGTGTGGCAGGCGCTGCGTCCGCTCTCCGAGGCGCTCAACGTCTCGCGCATGGAGCTGCGCATCCGCCGCGAGAAATCCGAAGGCGTGACGTTCGAGATGGACCGCCTCGAGAACACCGCGCTGCCCGTCACCGTGCGCGCGCAGCTCGATTCCGCAGATCCCGAAGCAGGCGAACTGGTCCTCATCTGGCGCGACGGCAGGAACGGCGTGGACCGCGACTAAGAGGTCGCCGCCGAGCTCGACGCGGATGCCGTGTCGCGCGCTCTGGATCTCATCGCCGCTCACCAGGCGAGCGAGGGGAAGGTCGTCGCCCTTCGCAAGTGAGTCCCGCGATTGCGTTGATCGCGGAAATCATGGTTTGTCCCCGACGCTTCCGAAGCGTCCACTAGATGAAAAAAGCGCTCATCACCGGCATCACGGGCCAGGACGGTTCGCTGCTCGCCGAGCTGCTCGTCGGCGAGGGCGTCGACGTGGTCGGACTGGCGCGCGCCGAGACCGACC
>JBJMQN010000325.1:0-3465 GCA_045802665.1 Myxococcaceae bacterium
CAGCTCGAGATGGACGCGGATGATCCGCCCATGGGTCGAATCGTGGCGCTGCCGGTCATTTCGCACTCGTAGGAAAACTTTTTCCCAACTGCCGGAAGCGGAATTCCGACCGTGAGCAGAGTCTTGTCCGGCACACTGGGGCGGTGCAGTCCCTGCTCCTGCTCGCCGCGGTCGCCGCGCTGTCGATCCTCGCGTCCAACCGCGCGCTCCTGCGGGTGGGACAGGCGCTGGGGTTGTCGCAGCTGTTCGCGAGCGGCCTCGCCTTCGCGCTCTTGGGCATCGCGGCCGGCCCGAACGCCACGGCGCTCCTGACCCAACGGCAGCTCGAAGATCTGGACCCGGTGGTCGCCGTCGCCCTGGGGTTCTGCGGGCTCATCATCGGGGTGGATCTGGATCTCACGGTGCTGAGGCGGCTGCCGCGGAGCGTGTACGTCGCGGCCGCCACCCAGTCGCTCGCCGCGTTCGCCGCGGTGACGCTCCCGGTCTGGCTGGTGCTGTTCCTCAACACGACGCTTCGGCTCCAAGGCGCCTTCGCGGCGGCGGCGATCCTGGGCGCGTGTGCCTCCGTCTCCTCGGCTCACCTCGCCGTGCTCTGGACGCGGGCGGGACGGCTGGATCGGCTGCGCGGGCTGTCGCTCTCCATCATCGCGATGCTGGACGACGTGGTGGGGATGCTGGTCCTGGCGATCGGCATCCTCTTCGGCACCGCGACGATGCCGCTGTCCGGGCTGTATCTCGTGATCGCCGCGTGTGGCGTGGGCGTCATCTGCGGCGCGGTGACCGCGTTCCTGATCCACCGGCTGCGCGAAGGGCCGGAGTTGATGGCGATCCTGCTCGGCATGGTGGCGATCACCGCGGGCGCGGCGGCGTACGTGCGGCTGTCCACGCTGCTCGCGGGCGTCTTCGCGGGCGCGACGCTGACCCTCATCGGCGGCAGAGCGGTGCAGGTGGCGGCGCAGGCGATCACGCGGCTCGAGCGCCCGGTGTACCTCGCGCTGCTCTTCCTGATCGGCGCGCACGTGAAGCTGGGGCTGACACTCACCTGGGTGGTGCTGGTGCTGTTCGTCGCGCTCCGCTTCGTGGGCAAAGTGCTCGGGGGCAGGGCGGCGCAGCGGCGGGTTTCGGGCGTGTTCCCAGAGGTTCGCGAGCTCGGGTACGCGCTCATCGCGCAGGGCGGCGCGTCGATGTGCATCGCGATGGAGTACTTCCTGCTCGTGCCGAGGCCCTCATCTCAGCTGGTGCTGGATGTGGCGGTGCTCGCGGCGGTGCTGAACGAAGTTCTCGCGGCGAGGACGTTCCCGCGCAGCTTCGCGGCGCCTCTGCGGCCGGGGCGCGCGAATGCTTGATGCCGCGATTCGCCTCGCGATGCTGCTGTCGCTCCTCGGGCTCGTGGCGGCGCTCAACTGGATGCGCGGAGCGTCCGGAACTCCGGTCGCCTTCACCGCGGGCGCGCTGATGCTCTGCGGAATCTTCGCGGGGAAGGTCGCCAAGGGCCTCCGGCTGCCGCGGCTCACGGGCTATCTCCTCGTGGGCGTGCTGGTGGGGCCGTACGTGCTGCGCTTCATCCCGACGGAAGGGGTGAGCGGGCTGGAGCTGGTGAAGGGCCTCGCGGTGTCCCTCATCGCGCTCGCCGCCGGAGCGGAGCTCGACATGGGGCTGCTCCGGCGCGTCGGCATCAAGGTCGGGCTCTCGTGTCTGGCGATCTGCGGCACGGTGTTCGTGGTCTGCTTCGTGGTCGCGCTGGTGCTGCGGCCGCTCCTGCCGTTCATGCACTCGCTCACGGTCAGCCAGTCGCTGGCGGTGTGCGCGGTGCTCGCGTCCGTCGTCGTCTCGTTCTCGCCCACGGTGACGATCGCGATGGTGCAGGAGATGCGATCGCACGGCGTCTTCACCGAGTTCCTGATGGCGCTCGTGATCGTGGGCGATCTCATCGTGCTGATCCTGTTCGCGCTCTCGGTGGGCGTCGCGAAGGCGTCGTTCGGCGCGGGGTTCGAGCCGCTCTCGCTCTTCGGCGGGGTGACGTGGGAGCTGTTCGGCTCGTTGGGGTTCGGCGTGGGGCTCGGGTTTCTGGTGCTCGGGTATCTGCGGCTCGTGGGGCGCGAGCTGCCGCTCTTCATTTCCGCCGTGTGCTTCGTCTCAGCGGAGCTGGGCAATCACCTGCACCTGTCTCCGCTGCTCATCTCGCTGGGCGCGGGTGCCCTCATCGCGAACCTGGATCACGTGCAGGCGGAGAAGATGCGCCACGCGATCGAACGGGCGAGCCTCCCGGTGTTCGCGCTCTTCTTCGCGCTGGCGGGCGCGGGGCTGCATCTGGATGTGCTGCCGACGGTGGGGCCGGTGGCGCTCGCGCTGGTGATCGTCCGGGGTGTTGCGCTGAACCTGACGGGCCGGAAGTTCCTGCCGGCGGAGGATCCGCGCTTCCGCCGGCTGCTCTGGATGGGGCTCATCTCTCAAGCGGGCGTCACGTTCGGCTTGGCGGCGATCGTGGGCCGCACGTTTCCCGAGTTTGGAAAAGATGTGGAGACGCTGATCATCGCGATCGTCACCGTGCACGAGCTCATCGGGCCGCTGCTCATGCGGCGGGCGCTCTTGCAGAGCGGTGATGCCGGAGCGTCGTGAGCCTGTTAAAGACGCCCGCGTCCCCATGGCCGCGCCCATCGTCGAGATCGATCCCGAGCACCCGAACCCGAGGCAGTTGCAGCGAGCGCTGGAGCTGCTCGAACACGACGGCCTCATCGCGTACCCCACCGACACCTATTACGGCATCGGGTGCGACCTCACCTCGAAGAAGGGGATCGACCGGATCTACGAGCTGAAGGGCCGGGACCGGCAAAAGCCGCTCTCGTTCATCTGCCATGATCTGTCGCACGTGGCGGATTACGCGCTGGTGTCGAACTTCGCGTACCGCACGATGAAGTCGCTCACACCGGGGCCGTTCACGTTCATCCTGCAGGCGACGCGCTACGTGCCGAACATCATGCAGACGAAGCAGAAGAACGTCGGCATCCGCGTGCCGGAGAGCACGCTCGCCCGCGAGCTCTCGAAGCGGCTCGGCCGGCCGCTGGTGTCCACGTCCGCGACCGATCGCGAGGGCAACGCCCTGTCGGATGCGCGCGACATCAAGGACGCGCTCGGAAACCAGCTGGATTTGATCCTGGATGGCGGCGTGCAGCACCTGGAACCCTCCACCGTGGTCTCGCTGCTGAACGACGAGATCGAGGTCCTCCGGCAGGGCAAGGGCGTCATCGACTGAGCCTCGACGCCGGCGCAGCCGGCTCCACGGCGTCCCCCTCAGACCATCGAAACTTTCCGCGGCCGCGCACGGCGCTACAGTCTGTGTCGTGGAGCCGTATCTCGATCTGTTCGTGGGCTACATGCGCGCCGAGCGCAACCTCTCCGCGCGCACCGTCGACGCGTACTGCAACGACATCACCGCGTACTTCATGGACCTCCGGAAGAAGGGCG
>JBJMQN010000326.1:0-2596 GCA_045802665.1 Myxococcaceae bacterium
CGTGAACGCGACGTTGAGCTCGCCGCTCCCAGATGGCGCGACACGGCAGCGGCAGAACCTCGGCGCGGCGCGGATCCTCGGCACGGACTTCGAGCTCGAGTGGCGGCCCCTGAAACCGCTCTCGCTCGTCGCGGGCTACGAGTACGTCTCCCCCACCGTCACCTCCAACCCGAGCGCGCCCGAGCTCGTGGGGAAAGATCTCGCGCAGGATCCGCGCCACCGCGCGATCCTCCAGGCCGGCTTCGAGAGCGAACGCTACTTCACCGGCACGCTGCAGCTCCGCTGGGTGGGGCCGCAGTTCGAGGACGATCTCAACGCACAGCCCATGGCGGGCTATCTGCTCGTGGACGCGTTCGCCTCGCGCGACATCGCGGGTGGGCTCTCGGTGTTCGGCGCGGTGGAGAACCTCTTCAACCGCGAGTACGTCGTGGGCCGCGCGGGCGTGGACACCATCGGCGCGCCGCGCACGTTCAGAGCGGGCCTGCGGTTCCGATACTGAGTCAGTACGCGTTCTTCGACAGGAACCCGCCGAGCGCGGTGCGGATCAGGATCTTGAGATCCAGCAAGAGCGACCAGTTCTCGATGTAATAGAGGTCGTACTCGATCCGCTTCTCGATCGACGTCTGTCCGCGAAGCCCGTTCACCTGCGCCCAGCCGGTGATGCCGGCCTTCACCTTGTGCCGCAGGTGGTAGCGCGGGATCTGCTTCTTGAACTCGTGGATGAACACCGGCCGCTCAGGCCGCGGGCCGACGAGGCTCATGTCGCCCATCAGCACGTTGAAGAGCTGGGGCAGCTCGTCGATGGAGAGCACTCGGAGCAGCGTGCCAATCGGCGTGCGGCGTTGGTCGTTCTTCGACGCCATCTTCGCGCCCGCGGCCTCCGCGTCGACGCGCATGGTGCGGAACTTGAGGATGTCGAACGTCGCGCCGTCCATGCCCATCCGCTCCTGCCGGTAGAGGATGGGGCCAGAGCTGGTGAGCTTCACCAGCAGCGCGGTGAGGAGCATCACGGGGCCGGTCACGAGGATCGCGAGCAGCGCGACCAGCATGTCGAACAGCCGTTTTGCGACGAGGTTCCAGCCGGAGAGCGGATGGGTCTGGAGGTTGATGATCGGCAGCCCGCCGAACTCCTCGAGCCCGCCGCAGAGCGTGATGTACTGGTAGAGGTCCGGGACGACCTTCACGTCCACCGTGCGCAGCGCGAGCCGCTCCATCAGATCCTTCACCAGGAGCTGATCTTCGATCGGGAGCGCGATGATGACCTGGTCCACGCTCTGCCGGTCCAGCACCGCCTCGACGTCGTTGACCATTCCGAGCACCGGCGCGCCGAGCACGGACGTCCCCAGCTTTTCCGTCTTGCGCGTCAGCACGCCCGCCACGCGGAAGCCCAGCTCGCGGTGGTTCTCGATGGTCTCGATCACGCGGCCGCCGAGCTTCCCCGCGCCGATGACGACGATGTTCTTGAGCTGAAAGCCTCTGCGACGAAGCGCGTTCAGCGTGGTGCGGAAGACGAGCCGGGTCAGCGCCACCAGCACGAACGCGTAGCCGATGAAGATCGCGAGCGTGAGGCGGCTGAACCGTTCGCGGAAGAAGTACGTGATCGCGACCATGATCAGCGTCGCCATCACCATCGCCTTGAAGAGCTCGAACAGCTCGCCGAAGTGCGTGCGGGAGCGGTTGGTCAGGTACAGCCGCGACTGATGGAACGTGACCGGGAAGACCACGAGCACCGTGAGCAGCGTCCCCAGCGTCTCGTTGGTGGGCGGAACGACGTCCACGGAGAACGGTCCGTGAAAGCGCGTCAGCCACGCGAGCCCGAACGCGATCGCGAGGACGATGAGGTCCGTGGCGATCTTGATCGACGTCCAGAAGCGCTGGAACCTGCTGAACATCCACCCTCCATCAGACGACGCGTTCGGGACGCGCTGCGCTGCAATTGTCGAACCCGGACCCACATGGGTTTCGGCCCTTCGCGCGCGCGGCTAAATACCCCGGAAAGCCTTTGTTTTTCAACTATTTGGCCGGAAGACCCTGAGGAGCCAAAAGGGGTAAGAGGCTTTTTTCCAGGGCACCGGTGTCAGGGTCAGAGCCGGGCGAGCTCGCGGCGGATCCCGTCGAAGAACGCAGCGCGGCTGAACTCGAGCGCCTGCGCTCGCGCGCGTTCGGGGTCGAAAGTGCGTTCGAACCCATCGAATGTTCGCAGGGCGGCCAGCAGCGACTCGCGGCTCTGCCGTTCGAAGTAGATCGCGGTGTCCGGGGAGAGGGTCTCCAGCGCCCCACCCGCGGCGAAGGCGATGACTGGCCGCCCGCTCGCCTGGGCTTCGATCGGCGTCAGGCCAAAGTCTTCGACGCCCGGAAAGATGAGCGCGCGCGCACCGCGGTACAGCGCAGGCAGCTCTTCGTCCGAGACGTTGCCGACCATCTTCACGTTCGGCGGCAGTGAGCGCGACAGCCGCTCCGCGTCCTGACCCGCGCCCGCGACCCAGAGCGTTCCCGGAAACTCTCTGAACGCGTCGATCGCGAGATCGATCCGCTTGTACGGAGCGAGCGCCCCGAAGCACAGAAAGTATCCGCCCTCGCCTCTCCCAGGCGGCCC
>JBJMQN010000327.1:0-5973 GCA_045802665.1 Myxococcaceae bacterium
CTGTTCGGTCGACGCGATGCCCAAGAGCCGCAGCGCATCCGTGTCGTGCCGATAGATGCCCTGAAGACTTCCACCGGCGTCGAGCGGAACGACGAATTGCCCATTGGGGAAGCTGCTCGCGAACCACTTGCCGGTGACGGCGCTCGCGCTGAACGTCGCGACCTGATCGTCCGCGTAGTCCACGCCGAGATCCCACACGCGCTTGCCGTCGCTGTTCACCTGGCCGACGAGATCGACCGTGCGGTTGCTGCCCGCGGGATTCAAAAGATTCCGCACGCTCACATCGAGCGCGGCGGCGAGCTCGTTGCTGTCGATCTTACCGTCCAGATTCGGCACGCAGCTGAGCGGCTGCTGCGCCGGCGCGACGTAGGCCGGCTTCTCCGGGTGCGGAACGTCCTGCCCGCCGCAGGCAGAGAGGAGCAGCAGCAGCAGGGCCAATTCAGAACGCATAGGAGATCCGAAGGCGAAGAAGCTGCGCCGGCTGAGCGCGCAGACCGAGGTCCGGGTTGTCGAGGCCCGCGAGCGGAAAGAGCACCGCGTGCTCCAGCGCGGAAGAAAAGCCATCGTTCGACGCGTAGAGCAGCGAGCTGTCCAACTCCACACCGAGCGGCGCCTGACCCGACGGAGTGGACGACGCATAGAGCGCGGAGGAGCCGATCGCCGCGAGCTTGAGCGTGAGCTGCGAGGTCGAGAGATCCAGCAGCCGGTACGAGGCCCACGGCTTCAGGTACGCCGCATCCGTGACGGTGCCGATGAGCTCGTGGAAGAGGATCTGATCCACCCGGTAGTCGGGGCTGAAGCGGAAGTTGTTCACCGTCGTGTCGGAGGGCGGCAGCGCCTGCGGAGCGTCCAGCTCGCCGCGCGTCGCCGAAACGCCCGAGCGTGGATAGGCGCCGAACCCGGGCGCCGAATCGCCGCTCGCCACGCCGACATCGACGCCGCCGTGGAACGACGACTCGCTGCCGCCGAAGTCGGACTCCAGCGCGCCGCCCCACTGCATCGACGTCACCGGCTGATTGAAGAGCGCGCCGGGAATGAGGGAGGCCTGCTCGACCGAGCTCACGTCCAGCGCGCCTTCGAGCTCGATTCGAAACGAAGGCGACCAGATTCGCAGCCAGCCATCCACCAGCGTGGAGCGGAAGTTCCGGCGAATCACCTGCGACGCGTCCAGCGTGACCGGCGTCTCGGTGGGCAGGTAGCTCGCGGGCACGTCATTGTCCTGACGGCGGTGGCTGAGGGTCGCGCCATAGTCCACGGTCCACTTGCCGGCGTTGCCTCTTCGACGGCGCGTGTTCTCGTCGCGCGTCTGAAACACGGCGAGGGTGAACGTGCGCACGTCGTCCGTCGGATCGAGATCGATGGAGCGCTTCTGATCTTTGCGCGGAACGAACGGACCGATCGCGCTGAAGTCGTACGCCACGGCCCAGTAGAGATTCGCGATCGACGTCACGAACGCGATGCGATCCGCTGCATCGCCATTGTTGCAGTCCGCGCAGTCGCCGCCGTTCGCGAGCATGCCCAATCCCCACGCCGCGCCCATGCGCCCCGCCGTCACGATCCCGAGCGGCGTGCTGGCGACGCCGTACCCGTAGCGGAGATGAAAGAGCGACACCGGGGTCTGGCCGAGGCTCGCGGCGGGAGTGGGCGCGACGCCGAAGCCAGGCGTGAGCTCGGGGCTGCCTCCGAAGGGGAGGTTGTCGATCCAGTCGATCCGAACAACGGCCGCGACGTTTCCACCCGGCCCCTGCGCGACGAGATCCGTGCGCAGCCGGCCATCCGCCATCGTCAGCAGCGGACTGGAGGGATTGCTGAGCGGCTCGGGAAAAAACGTCTGACCGGACGGCGTGGGCCCGCGATCGAGATCGAGGTTCCAGAACGCCTCCGCGCGCGTCCGCAGATACCCGTGCAGCTTCACGCCCGCGGGCTCTCCCGGCAGCAGCTCGTTGCCGTACTCAGCCAGCCCCGACGCCGCGAACGACGGCGCGGCCCACGCGAGCACGCAGAGGGCGATACACGCCCCGAAGCTGTGCACCGCCGCGGTCACGGATTGACGTCCTCCGCGAGGAACGAGGCCAGCATGTCGGTGCTCTGGGCGGAGGCCTCCAGCATCGGGAAGTGGCCGCAGCGCGGATAGACGACGAGCTTGCTGCGCGGCAGCTCGGAGGCGAGCCGCTGGCCTACGGCGATGGGCGTCACGCGATCCTGCTCGCCCCAGAGGATGAGCGCCGGCTTGTCGATGCGGCGGTACTGCTGCTGAATCTCCGAGTAGCGCTGGCCTCGCACCGCCGCGAGCGCTGCGGCCTTGGTGCCTGGACGCAGGAGCGCTCGCTCCACGTCTTCGACGAGCTGCTCGGTGACGAAGCTCTGGTTGAAGAAGGCGAGCGAGATCTTCTCGCCCGGCCGCTGGTCGTAATACGTCGCGAACAGCGCCTCGCCCACGCGCGGCTGCCGCGCCCAGATGAAGAACGTGGGCAGCTGCTCCTCGTAGAGCCACGCGTCATACAGCCCGAGCCGCCGCACGCGATCCGGATGAAGCAGCGCCATCTCCAGCGCGACGGATGCGCCCCAGCTGTGCGCGACGATCGCCGCGTCGTGCACGCCGAGCTTGTCCATCAGCGCGAACACGAGCTCGGCCTGCGCTCTCGGGGAGTAGTCGCCCTCGGGCCGGTCGGTCCAGCCGAATCCTTTGAGGTCCAACGAAATCACCCGGTGCGACGTCGCGAGCTTCGGCGCCACGGGCAGCCACGTCTCCAGCGAGGAGGCGAAGCCGTGCAGCAGGACGACCGCCGGACCTTTGCCGATGTCCTGGTAGCGGACGCGCGTGTCGAGCAGCTCGGCGTAGGTCCCCTTCGGCTCGCCCGGCATCGGGCCTTTGTGGAAGGGCAGGCAGGCGGTGGCGAACAGCGGAATCATGATGAGCAGGTGCTTCACGGCGCGAGCCTCCGCACTTCGGCTGCGTGCGTGAACTCGGCCTGGGTTTCGCCTGGATCGGAGGAGAGGTTCGCGACCGAGCCGAAGCATTCGGTGACGAACGCCAGCGACTTCGTCGTGGTGGGAAAGCCGCCCACGGTGCGCGTGAGCTGCGTGCGAACGCGGAGCACCGGGAAGCTCGCGAACGGCGTCTTCGCCTCGCCGCGCGCATCCACCGAGGAGCTGTAGTCTTCGGTGTAGTAGCTCGCGTAGCCGCCGTAGATGCCCGAGACCGTGGAGCTGCTCTGCCAGCTCTTCCCGGAGCTCAGCGGGAGCGAGAAGACCTTCGCCGGCGGGTCGTACTTGAGGTTCGTGTACAGCCCGGAGTTGGTGGGCGAGACGACGCCGACCAGCAGCAGCGCATCCGGCGTGGACTGGAACACGCCGAGCAGATCGGAGCTCGACGCCAGCTGGGTCACGTAGCCCGCGTCCGGGAAGTCGTCCGCGAACCACTGACCGGCGACAGGCTTCGTCTCCCAGAGCGCGTCGGCATCGCCGCTGTAGCTGCCCTCGTAGCTCCAGCTCCGGCCGCCGTCCGCCAGCGTGCTGCCAGCGGTGTTCACGTCCACGTTTGTTGCGACGCGGAAAGTGCCGCGGAGGCCGGCGCGCAGAGGAAGCTCGGCGGCGGTGATGACGCCGTCGTAGGTGGGCACGCAGAAGCCGTTGGAGCCGCCATCGAACCCGGCGTCCACGGTGTGCTCGCCTGCGTCGGACGTGTTCCCCGCGTCGTTCGCGGCTCCGGCGTCTTCGGTCGAGCTCCCCGAGTCCTGCTCCACCGCCACGCACGTCCCGTCGTTTCGGCACATGCCCGAGGCGCAGTCCGCGCCGACGTGGCACTGCGCCTGCTCCGGAGTGCAGGCCGCGAAGAGCGCGAGGACCGCGATGAGGGAGAGCTTCTTCATGGGGGCTGGCTCTTTACAGGAGCGGCCGCGTAGATGCCCGGGGGGTACCCTCTGCGAGCGGAAGAACCTCCGCTGCGGCGGAGGCGGATTCTCGGCCCGTGAGAACGGTCGAGGACGCGGTGCTTGCGGTACCCGCTGCCGGCACCGGCATGGAGCGCCCGGCGTTGCGAGCGACCGTGGTGCCAACGGCCGCGGCGGAACGCTTCGCGGGAGCGGTGACGCTCACTGGAGCAGGCATCGGCTCGCCATCCACCAGCGGGAGATCCGCGGGCTCGCCCGGATCGTTCGGCTCCGTCGCAGGCAGGGCACGAGCGGTGCCCGTCTCCTTCAGCCCACGCGCCGGGATCAGGATCGCGAGGTGAGCGACGGCGAGCGCGAACAGGCCCCACGAGAAGCCCACGTGCGTCGCGAGCTGGCCCGTCATCACCGGCAGCAGGAAGCCGCCCATCTGACCGACGAGCATCAGCAGGCCGATCGCGGCGCCAGCACGCTCACGGCCAATCGAGGGGAGCTCCACCGGCATCGCCAGCACGAGCGGTGCGAAGCAGCCGCCGCCGAGCGCCGCCACCGCGAGCAGCCACGCGGTGTGCGCGGATGGGAAGAGCGCGAGCAGCATCAGAGACGTGCCGGCGATCACCGCGCCGATCTTGATGAAGGGAAGCCGTCGGCCGATCCGATCCGAGAGCCACGGGCCGGTCAGGTTCGCTGCTGCAGCGCAGCAAAGCCAGAGCGCCACCGCGCCGCCGGCGAGCTTCGGATCCATCCCGAACGAGATGAGCGCCGGAATCAGGCTGCCGAGGAGGGCGAGGTAGCCGCCGAAGAGGAGGAACTGGACCCCAGCGACGCGCAGCAGCTGACGGTCGCGGCCGAGCTTGAGCACCGCGGTGAAGGAGTGATGCTGCGCCGCAAAAGAGCGGTCGCGGTAGAGCGCCATCCAGAGCACCCCGGCGAGGCCCAGCGTCGCGCCAATCGCCACCATCAGCGGCCGCCATCCACCAGCGAGCGGCAGGAGCAAAGTCCGAGCAGTGAGCACCGTCGCGGCGGTCCCCAGCGCATAGGCCAGGACCGTCAGGCCATTCGCGCGGCCGAGATGCTTCAGCGGCACGTGGCCCGCCAGCGCCTTGGGCAACGACGGGGCGACGAAGCCGATGTGGAGGCCGAACGCGAACATCGCCGCGGTGAGCCCGTAGACGTCATGGACCCACGCTCGGGAGGCGCAGGCGAGGGCGCCCGCCAGCATCGCGAGGCCCGCAACCCAGCGCGCCCCGAAGCGATCCACCACCGCGCCGCCGAAGACGGAGGCGAGGGCAATGCCCAGCGGCGTCGCGCCCCAGGCCATCCCGGACATCGCCGGGGTGAGCGACAGCTCCTTGCCGATGAGCGGCATGAGCGGCGGGATGATGGACCAACCGAGACCACCACCGATGAGCTGAAGAGTGGCGGCGAGGAGCTGAACGCGCCGGGGCATGGGATTCACTTGCTGCTGCATGTGCAACCTCCGTGTGTTGCGGTGCAACAAAACGGCGCCGATCTACGCTCAGCCGAGCGGCCCGTCAAGCGGATGTTGCAACGCAACAGAATTTCGGTAGGTTCCGGCCATGCTGCTCATCAAGAAGTACAGCAACCGCCGCCTCTACGACACCGACGACAGCCGCTACATCACCATGGAGGAGCTGACGCAGAAGATCCGCTTCGGCTCCGACGTGCGGGTGGTGGACGCGAAGACGAACGAAGATCTCACCCAGGCGACGCTGGTGCAGATCATCCTCGAGGGAGAGAAGGGGAGACTGCTGCCTTCGAGGCTCCTCACCCAGCTCATCCGGCTGGAGGATGATGCGCTCGCGGAGTTCTTCAACAGCTACATGACCTCCGCGCTGGAGATGTACCTCCAGGCGAAGAGCGGCGTTCAGGCGCTGAGCCCGTGGAACCCGTTCGCTCAGATGACCAACCCCCTCGGCAGATTCCTGGGCGGTTTTGGTGCACCGCAGCCAACTCCTTCCGCATCTGCGCCTTCCAACAATGAAGACATGGCGCAGCTCCGCAGGGAGCTCGACGAGCTGAAGCGCTCCGTTCGCAAGAAGAAGCGCTGAAAATGTTGCGC
>JBJMQN010000328.1:0-6182 GCA_045802665.1 Myxococcaceae bacterium
GAACGCCGACGTGGAGACCGTCAGCCACTCGGGAGAGGAGCGGCATCGGCGTCGGCGTGGAGACCGCCCACACCCCGTTCGACCCGCGCTGAATCACCCCGAAGCCGCCGTTCGGCAGCTTGTTCCGCGGCGTCTTCAGCCAGTTGATCGCCGCCATTTCGATCAGCGGAACGAACGCGATCGAACCGACGAGCAGCACCGTCCCCGCCGCTGGATTCCCCGGGCCCATCAGGAAATACAGGCCGACCACCGCCGCCTGAGCACCGAGACCGGTGAGGTACGCGGGCCAGCTCTCCGCGTAGTAATACCGGCTGCCGTTCGCGAGGCCGATTTGCGTCTGCGCCACCGCGACCGGAACGCCCGTGAACACCAGCACGAACAGGATCGTGTAGAGCGACTGATCCGTCGCGGTCAGCGCCCCGGGCGTCGCGGACTGCGGGCTGAAGAAGAAGAGCCACGGCAGGAGCACGATCGGCGCCGCGGTCAGCGCACCGAACAGAAATTCGGTCGCCATGAGCCCGTACTCCTTGGGCGGCTCGGTCTGATTCAACGGCGCGCCGTAGGGCGAATACTGATACCCGCTCTGGCCCTGCATCCCCGGATAATGGGCTCCGGGCGGAGGCGGCGTGGGCGGCTGGTTCACGTCCAAAGGCGGCGTCTCCTGCTGCTTCTGCACCGGCGCGTCCACCAGCGGCGGAGCGGGAGGCGTCTCGGGCTGACCAACCGTCCCGGTTTGACCCGTCTGGCCAGTCTGCCCCGTCTGGGTTCCATCGGTCTGCGCCATCGCAGCACCGGCGAACAGCATCGACGCGATCACCACGGTCCGAATCACGGCGTTTCTCTCTCGTTCTCCCGACGGAGGCCCGGCCACTTCAACCGCCGTCAGGAAGCCCCACTTCAACTCACCGCAATCGCATCAATTTCCACGCGAGCGCCCTTCGGCAGCGCCGCAACCTGCACCGTCGCTCGGGCTGGAGGGTCCTTCGGGAAGTACCGCCCGTAGACCTCGTTCACCTTCGCGAAGTCGTTCATGTCCTGCAGGAAGATCGTGCAGCGAACCACTTGCGAGAAATCCAGACCACCGGCCGCGAGCACAGCCTTCAGGTTCTCCATCACCCGTTCGGTCTGCTTCTGGATGTCGCCCTCGACGATGTTGCCGGTCTTTGGATCCAGCGGAACCTGTCCGGAGAGGAACGTCATCTTCCCGGCGGCGACCGTCACCGCCTGCGAGTAGGGGCCAATCGCCTTCGGGGCGTTATCGGAGTGGAGGATCTGTCTTGCCATAGGCGTGGGCTTCTAACGCGAAGCCTAGATGCGCTCCACCGAGTACACGCCCTGGAGCCGCTCAATCGTTCTCATCAGATCAGTCAGCTGTTTGAGATCGCTGATCGTGACCTCGAACGTGTTCACTGCGCGATCATCGCCCGTCGCGCGGCAGTTCGCCTGGCTGATGTTCACGCCCTTCTTGCTGAACGTGTTCGAGATGTCCGCGAGCAGGCCCGGCCGGTCCGCTGTCAGCACGCGCAACGTCACCGGCCGCTTGAAATCTCCGGAGACGTTCCACGAGACATCCACGCGCCGCTGCGGATCGGTGGCGAGCGCCTTCTCACACGCGATGGTGTGCACCGTGACGCCGCGCCCCCGCGTGATGAAGCCCGCGATCGGATCGCCCGGCACCGGATTGCAGCAGCGGCCGAAGCGCACGAGCACGTCGTCCACGCCGCCAATCTGCACGCCCGTCTTGTTCTTGCTCCCGACGAGCCTGCGCGCCATCTCCGTGACCTTGGAGAGGCTCGGCATGAGCGGCTTGCTGTCGGCGGACTCCTGCTCGTGCTTCTCGGTCTCGGCGACCTTCTCCGGCGGCAGCAGCTTCTGGATGAGCTGGTTCGGCGCGACCTTGCCGTAGCCTATGGCGACGAGCAGATCTTCTTCGAGCCGGTAGCCGATCTCCTCGGAGATCTTCTTCAGATCGCCGACCTTCAGCATCTTGTTGAGGTTCAGGCCGAAGCGCTTGAACTCCTTGTCCGCGAGCTCGCGCCCGAGCTGCAGGCTCTTCTCGCGCTGCTGAGCTTTGATGAACGCGCGGATGCGCTGCTGCGCTCGGCTGGTCTTGACGAAGGTGAGCCAGTCCTTCGACGGGTGCGCCTGTGGCGAGGTCAGCACCTCCACCATGTCGCCGTTCTTCAGCTTGTAGCGGAGTGGAACGATCTTGCCGTTCACCTTCGCGCCCACGCACCGCCCGCCCACGTCCGAGTGAATCGCGTACGCGAAGTCCACCGGCGTCGCCCCGCGCGGCAAGCTCTTCACGTCACCCTTCGGCGTGAACACGAAGACCTCGTCGGTGAAGAGATCCACCTTCACCGTCTCGAGGAACTCCTTCGGATCCTTGAGATCCTGCTGCCACTCCATCAGCTGGCGCAGCCAGGCGAACTTCTCGTCGTCCTTCGAGATCGCGACGCGGCCTTCTTTGTACGCCCAGTGTGCGGCGATGCCCTCTTCCGCGATCTTGTGCATCTCCTCGGTGCGGATCTGCACCTCGATGCGTTCGCTCTGCGGCCCAATCACGGTCGTGTGGAGCGACTGGTACATGTTCGGCTTCGGAATCGCGATGAAGTCCTTGAAGCGGCCCGGCACCGGCTTCCAGAGCTGGTGCACCATGCCCAGCGCCTCGTAGCAGTTCGGGATCGTCGGCATCAGGATCCGGAACGCGATGACGTCGTGGATCTGCTCGAAGTCGATCCCCTGCGCCTTCATCTTCTTGTAGATGCTGTAGAGGTGCTTGAAGCGGCCTGACACATTCGCGTTGAGCCCGCGCTTCTTGAGCTCCTCGTTCATGATGTTGCAGACGTCGTTGATGTACTTCTCGCGCTCCTTCTTCCGCCGAGCGACCTTCTCCGTCAGCTCCTGAAACTCCTGCGGCTTGAGGTACTTGAACGAGAGATCCTCGAGCTCGGTCTTGATCCAGCTGATGCCCAGCCGGTTCGCGAGCGGCGCATAGATGTCCAGCGTCTCCTGCGCGATGCGCGCCTGCTTCTCCTCCTTCATGTGATCCAGCGTCCGCATGTTGTGCGTGCGGTCCGCCAGCTTCACGAGGATGACGCGGATGTCCTGCGCCATCGCGATGATCATCTTGCGGAAGTTCTCCGCCTGCTTCTCCTCCTGAGACAGCGTCGCGGAGGCGGAGAACTTTGAAAGCTTGGTGACGCCATCGACGAGCTGCGCGACCTCGGGGCCAAAGAGCTCCGTCAGCTCTTCCGGCGTGGCGAGCGTGTCCTCGATGGTGTCGTGGAGGAGCCCGGTGACGATGGACGATTCGTCGAGCTTGAGCTCGGCGAGGATGCCGGCGACCTCGAGCGGGTGAACCAGGTACGGCTCGCCGGATTTCCGGAGCTGCCCCTGGTGGACCTTGGCCGAGTAGACGTAGGCCTTCTTAATGATGTCGAGGTCCGGGTCGGGGTGATAGCCCGCGACCCGTTGGAGAATGTCGTTGAGGCGAATCATCTACGGGAGTCCTCAAGCGTAGCCGCCGCCACATTGCCGTCGCAACGCTTCCTCACGGCCTGTCCGCCGTCCGAATTTGCGCCGTTTTCCGTGGTCCTGACCCCCGAGTGCCGTAAGCTTCCGTACTGACCCATGTCGTCGCTTCAGTTGCTGGCCCAACTCGGGCTCGTCTGTCCTTCGTGCGACCACTTCAACCCTGCTGGGGCGACGAAGTGCATCAACGACGGCACGGCACTGACTGAAGGCGGCCCAGCTCCTGCCGCGAAGCCCGTCGCGCCACCTCCGCAGCAGCCGGCAAGACCCTCCGCCGCGCAGGTCCCGCCGAGGATGACACCTTCGAGCGGAGGAACCGCGCTCGGAGATGCGCCGGTCGCGGCGACAGATTCGTTCGCCCGCCCGGGCGCTGGACGGCCTGCCAGTAACCCCGGAATGGCCGCGCCCCGAATGGGCCAGGCAATGCCCGGGACGCTGCCGACGCCGCCGCCGGTCAGCCCCTCGCGTGCGCCGCCGGCCGCCGCCCCACAACCGCCCAATCTGAGGCCCAGCGCCCGCCCGCCGACGGCTACGCCCTCGGGCACGCCCGCACCGATCGTTCCGCCGCAGCAGAAACCCGCAGCGCCGCAGCAGCCGCCCGCTCAAGCCCGTCCCGCGCCCGTCCACGCCTTCGACGCAAAACCGGCAGCCGGCGCCCCGACCGAACCCATCCCCGCGACGGATCTCCTCAAGAAGCCCACTCCCAAACCGCCCGCCCCTGCTGCCTCCACGAACGCCGCGAGGTTCGCGCTGGTGGTCGTCGGCGGCTCCGCGCAGGGTCAGCGCTTCCGTCTCGCCGGAGCAGGCTTCGTCCTCGGCCGCAGCCGGGGAGCGATCCTCTTCCCGGACGATCCGTTCATCTCCGCCCACCACGCGACGTTCACGGTGCGCGACGGCCGGCTCTTCGTTCGCGACGAGAACAGCGCCTCCGGCATCTACGTGACCATCCACGGCCAGGAGCCGCTGTCAGCGCAGGCCTGCTTCAGCGTGGCGAACCGCTGCTTCCGCTACACCGGCTCCATCGAGCCCGTCGCGCCGCAACCCGGAAGGCCCACCGTCTACGGAGCGCCCGTCCCCGCCGCGCAGGCACTCTTCGGAGTCGAAGAGCTCCTCGTGGGAGGCCGTCCCGGAAAAGCCGTCGTCACCGCCGCCCCGCTGCTGACCATCGGAAGCAGCAAGTGCGACCTCAGCTATCCGTCCGACGAAGGCCTCGCGCCGCGGCACTGTGAGCTCTCACCGCAGCCGCCCTCCGCCATGCTCCGCGATCTCAGCGGAGGCCTGGGAACCTTCATTCGGATCGCGCCAGCGGCAGACCGGATGCTCACCCCGGGAGATCGCGTCCGAGTCGGCGAGCAGATCCTCCAGGTCGAAGCGATCGCCTAGGCCGCTCCACCCTCAACCACAGCGGTCGAGTCGCACGCCGAATGAGGCGAGGCCGCAGATCATCCGCCGCAGGCCACGGAGCCACGGCGCAACCCTCAACCACAGCGGTCGCGTCGCACGCCGAATGAGCCGAGGCCGAAGATCATCCGCCGCAAGCCGCACAGCTCCGGCCAGACGAAACGATCTACTCCGTCGCCTTCTGCGCCAGCTCCGGGAAAATCTGCAGGATGTAGCGCCGCGCCTTCGAATCAGGCGAGTCCTTCAAGTGCCGCGCCCACCAGCCCTTCGCTTCATTCGGCTGATTGCGGCGGTAGTTCACCTCGCCCAGGCGCAGTGAGAGCTCCGGACGCGGATCCTTCTCGAACGCTTCTTTGTACTTCGTGATCGCCATCGGCACTTCGCCGCGGTCGTACTGAATGTCGCCTTCGCGGATGAGCGCGTCCGCCTTCGCGGTCTCGACCTGCGGCGGCGGCGGCTTGTCGTACGCCTTCATGTCCGGCGTCTTGTCCGGACCCTTGTTCGGGTCCACGGCGAACTGGCCGGGCACGGGCACGTTGTTCGGCAGCGGCTGCTCCACGGTCTGAGTCGGGCCGTGGTTGAGCTGCGTGAAGTAGTACCAGCCAAGCCCGATCGAGATCAGCACCAGCGCGATCGTGAGCAGCTTGAACGGGAGCATGCTGCCTCCCGCCGCCGGCTGCGACGCGGTCTTCGGCGGCCGCATCGTGTTGCCAGGCTTGGTGTCCGCAACCGTGGCGCCGCCGTTCGTCACCAGCGATCCCGGGGCGGTTCGCACCGTCTGCTCCGCCGCGCCCCACGGCGAGTCCTTCGCCTCGACGCGCGTGTCGGCCTGCTCTGCCGGCGTGACCTTCCGCGGGATCTGCTGCAGCACCTGCTGGGAGGCCCCGGACGGACGCCTCGGCGGCGCGTGCGATCTGGTCCCCGGTCGCTGATCCAGCAGCGCGAGCAGCTCCAGCCGGAACGCGTCCGCGGTCTGAGGCCTGTCGTTCGGATCCTTCGCCAACGCGCGGAGAATCAGCCGCTCCATGCCCTGGGTGATCTTCGCGTCCGGACGGCGGCGCGAGGGCGCGGGAGGCTCCGCGGTCAGGTGCTTGGTGGCGAAGCCGACCGCCGAATCAGATTCGAACGGGAGCAGCCCCGTCGTGAGCTGGTAGAGGATCACCCCCACCGCGTAGAGATCGCTTCGGTGATCGAGCTGCGCGCCCCCGCCTGCTCCGGCGACATGTATTCGGGGGTGCCGCAGACGA
>JBJMQN010000329.1:0-4596 GCA_045802665.1 Myxococcaceae bacterium
CGGACGTAGATGTCCGCCTGCACGTACTCGACCGCGTGCCCGATGTGGATGGGGCCGTTCGCGTAGGGAAGCGCGGCTGTGACGAGGGTTTTCACGGAGAAGGCTGCTCCTTCAAAGGCAACGAAAAACGGCGGCGCAATCTAGATGAATTCGGCCGTCTCTGAAGGACGAAGCGCGCGGCCAATCCTGACGGCGTACAGTCGCGGCCATGTCCGATCCTGCTCCGAAAAAGTACTTCCTCTGCCGCCTGTTGCCGCCGCGGCCGACGTTCATGGCCGACCTGACCGAGGCGGAACGAAACGTGATGAGGGAGCACGCCGCGTACTGGACCGAGCAGGCGAAGAAGGGCCCCGCCATCGTGTTCGGCCCGGTGGCGGATCCGAAGGGTGGCTGGGGCGTGGGCATCGTGGAGGCCGCGAGCGACGAGGAGATGAAGACGCTGGAGCAGAACGATCCTGCGATCCGCGCGAACATCGGGATGCACTACGAGATCCTGCCGATGCTGAGGGCGATCGTGCGGGGGACGACTAGCGCTGCTCACTGAAGACATTTGGGCCGAAGAATCGGCGCCGCCAGTACTCGCGGCGAGCGGCGAGCTGGACCGCGGAAAGCCGGCCCCCGAACGGCCTTACGCCGCGTTCTTCGACAGCATCTTGAACAGCAGCCGTTCGATCACGAGCTTGCTGTCGCCAGAGCTCTTCAGCTGAACGTCCGCGTCCGCGCACGCAATCAAGGCGTTGAGCAACTCATCCCGCGAGTAGCGCGAAGCCGCCTGCATCGTGAGGTACGCCACGTATGGATGCGGGACCTTCGCCTTCGCGGCTTTGCCCTCGCGTTCGATGGTCGGGAAAAGGTCCGACTTGAACTCGTTGAACGTCATCCGGAACGAGCCCTTCACGAGTGCTGAGAGGTTCTCCCGAGCCTGAAGCAGATTCCGCACCGCCGACGCGATCGAGCCGAGCAGCAGCAGCCCATGCGCCCCCTGATCGATCGCGACATGCACGCACCGCAGCGCCGCGTTCAGATCGCGCTTCTGCAGCGCATCCGGCAACTCTGAGAACTCGCCCTCGCGCACCCGGCCGACGAGCAGATCCACGTCCGCCGCTTCAATGGACGGTCCCTCCACGTACAGCGCGAGCTTCTCCAGCTCGGACTGCACGAAGCGCATGTTCCCGCCGAGCCTGTCTTTCAAGAGCTCTTCCGCGCTCCGCGACAGCTTCTTCTTGAAAGGCTTGAGCGTCTCCGCGGCGAGCTCGGAGAGATCGAGATCTTTCAACCGATCCGCAACGGCCCGTTCGATCACCACGCCCTTCTTCTCGGACAGCTTCACGAACGGGTTCTTCGAGTCGACGTCGCTGGCTGCCATCACGAGGACATGGCCCTTCGGGACGCCCTTGTCGAACAGGGTCGTCAGCGGTGTGAGATCGCTCTCGGGCGCGGTGATCTTCTCGTCCTTGCAGAACGCGGCGACCTCTTTGAGGAACTGCACGTCGGCGTCGGCGAGATCGATGTTGAGCTCGTCCTTCCAGCTCTCCGCGGACGGCGCGCCCGGCGAGCTGGGATCGATGTCGGCCGCGGACCACCCTGCCCTCGCCGCCACGGCAAGCACTCTCCGAGCGCCCTCCTTCCGCTTCCCTGCCTTCCACGCCTCGCGCGCCTTCGCGAGTCCATCTCCGCGGCTCTTCTTGGGCGCGAGAAACTCCGGATCGCGGACGAACACGACTTTCCGACCGGGGAACATGGGCAGCGTCGCGAGCTCGTTCGCCACTTCGCGCGGCGACGCTCCGTCCATGTTGAACGAGTTGATTCCGGCGGCGGCGTCCGGGAGCAGCTTCTTGATGAGCTCGTCCGCGCCACGGCGCACGAGGAACTCCTCGCCCACGAGCAGATAGATAGGCGACGGCTCACCCCTGCCCACGTCCGCGAGCACGTCCTGAAGATCGTCGCTCACGCGCGCGCCTCCGGCCGCTTCATCTCGATCAGCAGCTTCTCCATCTGCAGCCGAGGGCTCGCGTTGCGGTCATCCATGATGAACGCCATCTCGCCGAGGAGCCGTGAGCGCCGGTGGATGTCGACGTCCGAAAGGCGAGCCACCGTGTCGTTCGCCAACTTCGAAAGATCCCGGTTCGCCAGGTGCGTCCCGCCCGCCTTCGCCACCGCGAGATCTCGCGTCCACAGCTCGAGCAGCTGCAACGTGACCTCCGCGTCCTCGCGCGTCGCCCCGTACGCCTCGGCAAAACGCAGGATCGTCCGCGCATCCGTCGCCTTCGCGCCCTCGAACGCCTCGATGAGCTCGCGACGTCCGGAGAGTCCCTCGACATCCAGCTCCATCGCTCGAGCGAGCGATCCACCCGACATGACCGCCACGAGCTGCGCCGTCTCGTCATCCAGCTTCCGCGCCGCCTTCACCTTCGCGGCGACGAAGCTCTCCGGCAGCGGCCCGAAGTGGACCTTGCTGCAGCGGCTGCGAATCGTGGGCAGCAGCTGATCCACTCCTGACGCGATCAGGATGATGACCGTCTGCGGCGACGGCTCCTCCAGCGTCTTCAGAAACGCGTTCTGCGCCTTCTCGTTCATCTGCTCGGCGGAGGCGATGATCGCGACCTTGTAGCGGCCCTCCAGCGCTCGATACGAGAGGCGCTCCTGGAGCTGGCGGATCTGCTCGACCTTCACCTCGCGCGACGGGGTGTGATCGAAGTCGCTGCGCCCCGCGAGCCCGCGCGAGACGAGCTCGTCCTCCGGCATGATCCACGTCACGTCCGGGTGATTGCGGCGCTCGATGCGCTGACAGACGGTGCACTTGCCGCAGCCCTCGCCCTTCGCCTCCTGACACAGCAGCGCCTGCGCGAAGCCAACCGCGGTGAGCTCCTTGCCCACGCCCTCTGGCCCGCCGAAGAGGTACGCGTGGTGGATGCTGCCCTTGGAGAGCGCGCCTCGAAGTGCGTCAACGGCGCGCGGCTGGCCCGAAACTGCGGAGAGAGGCATGGAGGTCACCCATATATAGAAAACGAGAACGGATCGGCTACGGTCCGCGCCCGCCTTGACCGAGCTTCTGCAGGCCAACCTCTCGCTCCTCATCGCCGCGATCTGCTTCGCGCTGCTGCTCGCGTTGCGCGCGGCGGTGCAGAACCAGCAATCCCGCTACGACGTGCGGGGCGCCCTCGGCTGGCTCATCGCCTTCTTCGCGTTGCGAGGCCTCCGCTGGGTGCTGCCCGAGACGTCCAACCCCACGCTCCTCAAGCTTTCGACCGTGGCGTGGATGCTCGCGTTCGCGTTCGCGCTCATCCGGACCGTCGTCACGGTGGTCCTGCTGCTCATCCGCTGGCGCACCCAGCGGGACGTCCCGAAGATCTTCCGCGACGTCGTCGACTTCGCGCTCTACGCGATCACCGCGATCCCCATCGTCCGGAGCCAGCTCGCGATCGATCTGACCGGGCTGCTCGCCGGCTCTGCGATCCTCTCCATCGTCCTCGGCCTCGCGCTGCAGGACACGCTGGGAAACCTGTTCTCCGGCCTCTCACTCCAGTTCGAGCGCCCCTACGAGATCGGCGACTGGATCCAGGTGAAGGACTACGTGGGCAAGGTGGTCCAGGTGGCGTGGCGATCGATCAAGATCGAGACCACCCGCCGCGAGGTGATCACCGTCCCCAACAGCGTCGTCTCGAAGGAGGCCGTCCGGAAGATCACGCGAGCCGGCCACGCGTCCGCGACCGAGATCTTCGTGACCGTCTCGTACGACGCGCCGCCGAACAGGGTGAAGGACACGATGATGGACGTCCTCACCAGCATCGAGGGCACGCTGGAGGATCCGCCGCCGCAGATCCTGCTCTGGCACTTCGACGACAACGGGATCCGCTACCGCATCCGCTTCTACGCGTCCGACTACCGGCCGGGAGACAAGATCCTCGACGAGTTCCATTCGCGCATCTGGTACCGCTTCAAGCGCGAGGGCATGGAGTTGCCGTATCCGCAGCGGACGGTGCACATCCGGCAGGAGCAGCCCCGCGCGGACTTCACCGTCGAGCAGGCCGGCGCGATCCTCAAGCAGGTGGACATCCTGACCGTGCTCACGGAGGCCGAACGCGCGCACCTCGCGAAGGAGCTCAAAGCGCGCCACTTCGGCAAGGGCGAGCAGGTCATCGAGCAGGGCGAGGAGGGGCAGACGTTCTACGTGGTCGCGGCGGGAAAGGTGTCGGTCCGGACCGGAACGCCGTCAGTGGAAGTGACGCGGCTCGAGGCGGGCCAGTACTTCGGCGAGATGTCGCTGCTCACCGGTGAGCCTCGGACCGCGACCGTGATCGCGCTCGAGGACGTGATTCTGCTGGAGCTGGACAGGCCCACGTTCGCGCGGCTCTTCGCGGGCCATCCGAACCTCGCGAAGGAGCTCTCCGCGCTGCTCGCGCACAGGCGCAATCAGCTCCGTGCTGCGCTGGCGTCTGCGGAGCTCGCGGCGGACAACGGGCCGGAGGCAGGGCGGATCCTCTCGCGCCTGCGTCAGATCTTCGGCCTCAAGACTGAGTAGGCCCGGCGGCCTTCCAGCTCCGGAACCGCCTGCGGAGCTCGTCCTCCACGTCCTTCGGAACCTCCAACGGCGGC
>JBJMQN010000330.1:0-5453 GCA_045802665.1 Myxococcaceae bacterium
CGTGGCGCAGGTGGCGGAGAAGAGCACCGGCGAGGGGCTGTTCACCTCCCTCCGCGAGTCCCTGCAGCCCGGCGAGGCGGTGCTGCTCCCGGCGGCGCAGGAGGGACGACGGGAGCTCGAAGAGGCGCTGACGCACGCGGAGATCGAAGTGGTCCGCGTCGCTGCGTACAAGAGCAGCGAGGTGGAGCTGCCGCGGGAAGACATCGACAAGGCCCTCGAGCCCCAGCCGCACGCGGTGATCTTCGGCTCCCCGAGGACGGTGGATGCGTTTCTCGCGACGACTGGACAGCGAGGCCGGATGCTCTTGCTGAGCGCTGCCAGCATCGCGATTGGACCTACGACCGCGAACGCGCTCCGGGAGCTCGCCGCGGCGAACGTGGTCCAGGCGGAGACCCCCAGCTCGGAGTCTCTCGTTGAAGCGGCGGTTTCCGGGCTCTCCGGCCGCTGAATCATCCCACCTCAACGCCGCCCTCCCGTGCCCGCCCGGGGTATGCTTCGGCCCCGTGAAGCTCTCTCGCTCTCTGGCGCTCCTCGCGTGGTTGCCGGCAATCGCTTTCGCGACCTCGCTCAAAGACACCACCATCGCTGAACGAACCCAGCTCGCCGACCGAGTCGTCCGCGCGCAGGTCGTCTCCACCGAGACGAAGCTGCCCGGCAACGGCGACGTCCGCCGGATGATGACGTGGACGAAGCTCAAGATTCTCGATCAGTACAAGGGCACGGGGCCCGCCGAGATCGATCTCCTTCAACTCGGCGGCAGGAGCGGCCTCTGGGAAGCGCACGTGCCCGGCGACGCGACGTTCGACTCCAACGAGCAGGTGGTGCTGTTTCTGCGCTGCAAGGACGCGTCGCACCCCGAGCGCTGCACGCTCGTCGGCTTCAAGACCGGCAAGCTTCGCCAGATGGGCGCGGATGATCTGCTCCAGGAGTCACTCAACCGTCCGCCCGAACGCCAGAGTCTCAAGGCGCTGATCGCTGAAGTGAAGAAGGCCGGAGGTGCGCGTTGATCCGCACGGCCTTCGCGTGCTGCCTCGTCGCAGCGTCCGTCGCCCTCGCGGTGCCCAGCGACAACGGCTACCGGATGCCGAACGGACCGGGTGATCCGTTCAAGTGGTACGTGGACAACCGGCAGCAATTCGCGGGCGGGCTCACGTTCGCTCAGTGGGACACGGCGACGACCGCCGCGTGGAAGGCGTGGGACGACGTGCAGTGCTCGTACGCGACGTTCCAGCGGCTCGGCACGAGCAGCTCCGCGAACATCGCCGACCCTCGCGATCCGTACGACACGTTCAACGTCAGCACGGTGTGGATCACGAGCAACACCGATCCCTATTACGACTACGCGCTCGCGGGCGGGCCGGCCGCGATGTCCGACATCCCGCTCACGTACGGCGGCAACGTCTATCAGTGCGACATCTACGTGAACGCCGTGGACAACCAGTGGAGCGTCACGACGCCGGTGCCGCAGACCAAGGATGATCTGCAGACGTTTCTGGAGCACGAGATCGGCCACTGCATGGGCCTTGGCCATTCTCCGAACAATGACTCGGTGATGTGGGCGTCGCTCTCGACCGGCGTCGACATGCGGGCCATCAACCAGGTGGACACCGACGCGATCTGCGGCTTCTACCCGCAGAGCGGGGCCATCGGTTCGCCCTGCACGACGAGCTGCACGCAGCCCTCCGGCGGCCCGGCGCTCAAGTGCATCGCGCCGCCTGTCCCGGACGGCGGAACGGGCCCGAAGATCTGCTCCAGCGGCTGCGATCCGGCCGCCCCGCCGAATTTCTTCTGCCCCACGCCCTTCGTCTGCAAGGCGAGCAACCTCATCAGCGGTTCGGCAGGCGCGTGCATGCCCTCTTATGGCGATTCGATCACGCAGGTGGGCAAGCCGTGCGTGAACAACGTGGATTGCGGCTCGGCGGTGGGCATCTGCCAGCCGGAGGTGAACCGGAGCCCGGCCCCCTCGTTCTGGACGGACGGCTACTGCACGCAGGACTGCGGCGTGAACAAGCCGGGCTGTCCCGCGGGGAGTGCGTGCGTGGACTTTGGCAACAACGCGCTCCGCTGCATCAAGACGTGCCGGCTGGGAACAGGTGACTGCCGCAACGGTTATGCGTGCCTGCTCCCCGCCGAGAACTCACCCGCGCTGTGCCTCAACGCCTGCTACACGGACGCGGACTGCAATGGCGGGGCTTCGTCCGGGCCGAACCTGTGCCGAGCCTGCGACGGCGTCTGCTTCGCGCGGCAGAACGCCACCGCTCAGATCGGCGACAACTGCACGCAGAGCGATCAGTGTGGACCGGCGCAGCTGTGCGCGACGTTCAGCACGGGGGCCAACAGCGCCGGCATCTGCTCGCAGACGTGCACCAGCGCGTGCAGCGCGTGTCCTTCGGGCAGCACGTGCCACGTGCTCGACGACGGGAACCCGTGGTGCCTCAAGGACTGCGTGACGGGCAGCTGCCCCACCGGTCAGCGCTGCGCGATTCTGTCCACCGGCCGGGCGTGCATCCCCGGCTGCTCCACCTCTGACGACTGCCCGGTTGGAACGGTCTGCAGCGGCGGCGAATGCATCAACGGCGGACAGGGCGGCGGCACCGGCTGCACGCTGTGCGGCTCCGGCGGCGGGGGAGGCAGCACGTCCTTCGGCGGCGCGGGCGGTGGATCGGGCGGCGGCGGTGGCGCGGCGCCTTCGGGCGGCTGCGGCTGCAACGAGGTCGCGAGCTACCCGATGCTCGCGTTCGGACTTCTCTTTCTGCTGGGAGCACGACGTTGGCGACGATCGCAGTAGCGGCCTCGCAGCGCACGCGCTCCGACTTCACCACCGCGTTCGTGGTGGATGCGCTGGTGAAGCAGGGCGCGCTGACGCAGCAGCAGGCGAGTGACATCCTGGCGCGAGAGGCGCTCGCGAGGACGCGGGTGCTGAAAGCGCGCGGCATCACCGGGAAAGAGGCGGCGCGGTACGACGTGTCGCCGGTGGAAGTTGTCTCGGTGTTCGAGGTCCCGTTCGGCAACCGGGGCGAGGTGCTGGATCAGGATCGGATCAGCGAGGCGGCGGCGAAGGCGGCGGGCGTTGCGTACCGGAAGATCGATCCGCTGAAGCTCGACATGGCGCTCGCGACGCGGACGCTCTCCAAGCCCTACGCGGCGAAGCACGTGCTGCTGCCGATCGAAAAAGTCGGCAACAAGCTCATCGTCGCGGTGGCGAACCCGTTCGATCGCGAGCTGTTCGAGAACGTGCAGCGGCTGGCCGGGATGCCGATCGAGCCGGTGCTCTCGGCCAAGGCGGACATCCTCAAGGCGATCGCGGAGATCTACGGCTTCAAGAAGACGCTCGCGAGGGCGACGGCGGACTTCGGCACCGGCCCGGCCTCCTCCAACTTCGAGCAGCTCGTCTCGCTCTCCGGCACGCAGGATCTCGACGCTTCCGACAAGCCGATCATCCAGGCCGTGGATTATCTGCTCCGCTACGCGTTCGAGAACCGCGCGTCCGACATTCACATCGAGCCCAAGCGCGAGACCTCCGTCGTGCGCTTCCGGATCGACGGCGTGCTGCATCCCGTCTACACGCTGCCCGCGCCGGTGCACGCGCCCATCGCGTCGCGCGTGAAGATGATCTCGCGCATGGACATCTCGGAGAAGCGGCGCCCGCAGGACGGCCGCATCAAGACCGAGCGCGAGGGAAAAGAGGTCGAGCTCCGCGTCTCGTCACTGCCTACGGCATTCGGCGAGAAGGTGGTCATCCGCATCTTCGATCCCGAGGCGCTCGTGCAGGACATCGCGCAGCTGGGCTTCGAGCCGGACGAGAAGCCCATCTTCGAGAGCTGGATCGATCATCCGCACGGCCTCATCCTCGTCACCGGTCCCACGGGCTCCGGCAAGACGACGACGCTGTACTCCGCGCTCAAGGCGCTGGCGGGCCCGGACGTGAACGTCACCACGATCGAAGACCCGATCGAAATGGTCTGGGAGCCGTTCAACCAGGTGCAGGTGCAGCCCAAGCTGGACCTCGACTTCGCGAGCGCCCTCCGCCACATCCTCCGCCAGGATCCGGACATCATCATGGTGGGCGAGATCCGCGACGGCGAGACGGCGGAGAACGCGATCCAGTCCGCGCTCACCGGCCACCTCGTGCTCTCCACGCTGCACACGAACGACGCGGTGGGCGCGGTGAGCCGCCTCCGGGATC
Source organism: Myxococcaceae bacterium (assembly GCA_045802665.1). Lineage (GTDB taxonomy): Bacteria > Myxococcota > Myxococcia > Myxococcales > Myxococcaceae > JBJMQN01. The sequence goes on from JBJMQN010000330.1 coordinate 4,187, forward strand.
TCGGCGTGCCGCCGTTCCTGCTCGCGTCATCGTTGCTCGGCTTCATGGCGCAGCGGCTCGTGCGCAAGGTGTGCACGCACTGCGCCGTGGAGGCCACGCTCTCCGCGGATGAGCTCCAGGCGCTGGGCGCGCCGCTGCCGCTGCTTCCCGATGGGGTCCGTCTGCAGCGCGGGGCGGGCTGCGTGCGCTGCCGCAACACCGGCTACTACGGCCGCACGGCGGTGTTCGAGATCCTGAACGTGACCCCCGAGATGCGCGATCTGATCGCAGCGGACGCGGAGCCCGCGAAGCTCCACGAGGCGGCGCGCAAGTCGGGGATGCGGATGTTGAGAGAGTCCGCGGTGCGCAAGCTCGCGCAGGGCCTCACCTCGTTCGAGGAAGTCGTGCGGATGACGGCCGGATAGGTGTAGACGGCTCTCCCGCCGTGGATACCGCCGCCCCCGTCACACCTGAGAAGAAGCTCCGTCAGCCGCTCACCGCGCTGCTCTTGAACCTGCTCGTCCCGGGGCTCGGGTACCTCTACGTCGGTGCGCCGATCGCGGCGTTTCTCCTCGCGGCCGTGTACCAGCTGGTCCCGCCGATCGTGGTGATCATCTGGTCCTACGCGCGCTTCGCCCCGGGGCCGCTCTTCTGGATGATGGCGCTGCTGGGGCCGCTCGAGCAGCGGCTGCCGGGGCTCGCGATCCTCCCCATCGTGGCCGCTATCCACGCGGCGTACCTCGCCAAGAAGTTGGGCACCGTCGAGCTCAGGCGCTGGCAGCGGCCGCTGGGATACGGGACGTTCTTTCTCGTCTTCGGGATGACCGGATACCTCCTCACCGATTGGGTGCAGAGCAACTTCGCTCGCCGGGTAGGCGACGGGATGCCCACCAACGCCCTCGCCCCGACGGTGAAGCAGGGCGACATGGTGTGGATCCTGAAGACCAAGGAGTCGCGCTTTCCGCAGCGAGGTTCGTTCGCGCTCTTCGCGCCGACGGAGGCCTTCAGGCCGCCTTTGTTCGTGCGCGTCGTCGGGATGCCTTCCGACACGGTCTCCGTGCAGGACGGCGGAGTCTTCATCAACGGAGAGTGGAAGTTCGACGCGCAGGACGGCGGAACGCTCGCACCGACGCAGCTCTCCGAAGGCCAGTACTTCGGGATCGCTGACGGCAGAGACCCCGCCCAGCAGGCCGTGGACAGCCGCGACGTGGGGCCGCTGAAAGCGGGCGACTACCTCGGATCGATCGGAGTGATCGTCTTCGAGCGCCCAGACCCGGGCTCGCGCCCC
>JBJMQN010000331.1:0-2944 GCA_045802665.1 Myxococcaceae bacterium
GACGGCGATGGGCTACTACGAAGGCGAGATCGGCAGGGCGGTGGTCCTGGCCACGTTCCTGCCGCTGATCATCAGCTCGGGTGGTAACTCCGGGAGCCAGGCGACGTCACTCATCATCCGTGCGCTCGCGGTGCGTGAGTTGGGCCTCGCGGACTGGTGGCGCGTGATGCGGCGGGAGATCACCTCGGGCCTCGTGCTCGGGCTCATCCTCGCGGTGATCGGCGGGACGCGAATTCTGGTCTGGCAGGCGATCAAGCTGAAGGACTACGGGGAGCACTACGGCCTCGTCGCGCTCGCCGTCGCGTTCAGCCTCATCGGCGTCGTGATGTTCGGCACGTTCGCGGGATCGATGCTGCCGTTCGTGCTGCGCAGGGTGGGATTGGATCCCGCGACTGCATCGGCACCCGCCGTTGCGACCCTGGTCGATGTGACGGGGCTCGTCATCTACTTCACCGTCGCGAGCCTCATCCTGCGCGGGACGCTGCTTTAGGCCGCTGATGCCTGAAACGAAAACGCGCTGCCCGTGGGCGGCGAACGAAGAGATGTGGCGGTACCACGATCTCGAGTGGGGCGTTCCGGTTCACGACGATCGGAAGCACTTCGAGTTCATGATCCTCGAGGGCGCTCAGGCGGGCCTCTCCTGGTCCACCATTCTTCGAAAACGCGACGGCTACCGGCGAGCGTTCGCGAACTTCGATGCCAAAAAGGTCGCGCGCTTCACGCCGCGGCAGATCGAGAAAGTCCTCACCGATCCCGGCATCGTTCGCAACCGCCTCAAGGTCAGTGCGGCGGTCTCGAACGCCCGCGCGTTTCTGGAGCTCCAGCAGGAGGCCGGCAGCTTCGACGAGTTCCTCTGGAGGTTCTTCGACGGCAAGCCGAAGGTGAATCGCTGGAAGAGCTCGAAGCAGATTCCGGCGACGTCTCGCGAGTCGGATGCGATCGCCGTGGAGCTCAAGCGCCGCGGTTTCAAGTTCGCGGGCTCGACGATCATGTACGCGCACCTACAGGCGTGCGGACTCGTGAACGATCACCTCGTGAGCTGCTGGCGGTGGCGCGAAGTCCAGGAGTGACGCGCCCAGCTCGACTCAGAAGATGTGCCGCCGCATCCCGATGTTGATGAGCAGGCCCATGCCGATCATCACCGACACGAGCGAGCTGCCGCCGTAGCTCATGAGTGGCAGCGTGATTCCGGTCACGGGCAAGAGCCCAATCACCATCCCGATGTTCTCGAAGATCTGCCAGAAGAGCATCGCGGCCACGCCCACTGCGGCGAACGCTCCGAACCGATCCCGGGCGTTGTACGCCACCCCCAGACTCGCGAGCAGCACGATCGCGTAGAGCACGAGCAGGAACAGGCACATCACGAAGCCGTGCTCCTCGGCGAGCACCGAGAAGATGAAGTCGGTGTGCTGCTCCGGCAGGAAGAACAGACCGGTCTGCGTCCCCTGCTTCCAGCCTTTGCCGGTGAGCCCGCCGCTGCCCACCGCGATCTTCGACTGCACGGAGTGGTAGTTCGAGCCGCGCTGATCCGCCTCGGGCTCCAGCCACCCGGAGATGCGCGCGTCCTGGTGATGCTTGAGGAACTGCCGCGCGATCGTCTTTCGAGGCGAGCCATCCGCCGGCGGCTCACGCACGTAGTCGTGCCAGATGACGCCCGCCACGAGCAGCATGGCTCCCGCGCCGACGGCGATCACGTGCCACTTCACCCGGCCGAAGAGCAGGACCGTGACCGACGACAGCGCGATCATCATGAACGTGCCCAGGTCCGGCTGAACGAGCACGAGCACCGCCGGCCCGAACGCGAGCAGCACTGGCTTCCAGAGCCGCAGGAACCCATACCGATCGTCCGTGGGCCGGTAGTCGTCGTTGTAGAACTTGGCGAGCATGAGGATCACGCCGATCTTCATGAACTCCGCGGGCTGAATCCGGATCGGCCCCAGCGCAATCCAGCTCTCCGCGCCCTTCGCCGTATGGCCCAACTTCTTCAGCGCGATCAGCGCGAGGATGTTCACCACGTAGACCGGCACCGCGATCCGCTGCAGGAACCGGTAGTCCACGAGCGCTACCGCGACCGCCGCCACCGTGGCGATGCCGAGGAAGATCGTCTGCGAGACCCACACCGGGTTGTGCGGCGGGCGCGAAGCGGACGCGAGGTTCCAGATCCCGAGCACCGAGATCGCGAACGTGGCGCCGATGAGCCCCCACGGCACGTGCGGCAGCATCCGCTTCTGAATTCCAAGCTGCACTAGCGAATGCCCCTCATTCGTCGTGACCCGGCACCGGCGGATCGTCCGGGCGCACCTGCGCGACCGGCGTCTGCTCCTGCGCGGGGACCTTGAGCAGCGACGTCTGCACCTGATTGCTCTTGCCCGTCGCGTTCGCGGCCTGCGCCTCGGCGGCCTTGTCGTCGGACTTCTTGCCCGGCGGCTCCGGATGCGGAGGGAGGTGAAGCTCGATGGGCTGCACCGGAACGCGCGCCGCCGTCGCCTCTTCGCCCTTCATGTCGAAGTACTTCTGGATGATCTCCATCGCCGCGGGCGCCGCACCTGCCGCACCGAAGCCGCCGTGCTCGTTCAGCACCACGACCGCGATCTCCGGATCCGCGGCCGGCGCGAATGAAGCGAACCACGCGTTGTCGCGCTCCCAGTAGTCCAGGTTGGCGGCCTTCACGCGCACCTGACCGAGCTTCACGACCTGCGCGGTGCCCGTCTTGCCCGCGACCACGATGTCCTTGAGCCGCCGTCCGTACGCCGTGCCGCCCGCCTCGTTCACCACCGCCACCAGACCGTCCACGATCACCTGCCGCTGCTCCGGCGTGATGTTCAGGTGGCGCACCAGCTTCGGCTGGAACTCCTCCAGCACTTTTCCTTCCGACGATTCGACCCTGCGGACGAGCTGCGGCGTGTAGAGGTTTCCGCCGTTGCCAATCGCCGCGTACATCATC
>JBJMQN010000332.1:0-2942 GCA_045802665.1 Myxococcaceae bacterium
GCCGCTTGCCAGCGTTTCATAGGAGATGGGACTCATATTCTGGGCACGATTCTGAACCATTGGGACGTGAACGTCCGACGCGGATCGTACGCGGCTCGTCGACACGTTCCTCGACATGAGCCACGGGCGCGAAGACAAGATCATGCACTTCGAGATCGCGAACGAGGCCTGGCAGAACGGCTTCGGCGGCGACGCGGGCACCGAGCAGCTCCGCCGGCTCACCAAGTACATGAACGACCGCACCGACATCCCGGTGGCCGCATCCGCTCCGCCGTCGAACGACGACGCCGACGTCGAGGCCTACTACAAGGGCGGGATCGCGGACCTCGCAACCATCCACTTCGACCGCGATATCTCCAAGGCGGACGGCGACTGGCGGCCGGTGCGGCAGCCGTGGGAGTACCAGTTCCATCCCGACGCGCCGTCGATGGGCAGCTCCAACGAGCCCATCGGTCCGGGCAGCTCGGTGAACACGGAGAATGATCCGAAGAAGCTCGTCGCGGGCGCCATCGCCGCGTACGTCTCGGGCGTCGGCAGCTACACCTTCCACAGCAAGGCGGGCGTGCGGAACGACGTGGACCTGCGCGACATGCCCGGCATCGACGCGTTCAAGAATCTGAAGAAGTTCGTGCCGGCTGATCTGGCGTCGTGGACGCCGAAGAATGGCGGCTGGGCGGACTCCCCGTTCCACCCGTACATCAAGATGCCGGACGGTTCGCTCAAGGACGGCATGTGGCCGGATGAGCCCGGAGCGCAGGGCGCGGTGCGCGTGTACTCGGGCGTGAAGGGCAACGAGTTCTTCAGCTTCCCGTTCGGCATCAAGGGCGATCTCGTGATGGAGCCCCGCCGCCCGGCCGAGTTCGACATCATCAACCCGATGACCGGCGAAGTCGTGGACCACAAGCAGCTCAACGCCGGAGAGAAGTTCACGCTGAGCGGCGACGAGATGTTCGTGCTGAAGGGTCACTACCTCTAGAGCGTCACGCGGCGATGAGCCCGTGAAAGACGACGCCCCGCGGTGCGCGATGAGCGGCCGCGGGGCGGTCGTCGTTTCAGCTGCCGGGACAGACGTACTGACGGACGATCACCGTCGGCGCGTCCACGGTCTATCGCCGCCGCGGAATGGAGAGCGCGCAACGGTTCGGCGCCGCCCGCCGTCTCCGCCTGAACGTCCAGCCCGCCGCGCTACCGGAAGCTTCGCGGCGTCGGCGCGTCCACCGGGGTGTCCAGCGTGATGGGGGTCAGCTGCCGCGCGCGCACGTTGATCACCTTCCCCGCCTTCTGCAGCACGCCCTCCACGTAGAGGAACACGCTCCCGAGCAGCTCCTTTCGGAACCGTTCGAAGTCCTTCGGCTCCACGATGATGTTCGCGATCCCGGTCTCGTCCTCCAGCGACAGGAACGTGAACCCCTTCGCCGTGGGCGGCCGCTGGCGGCAGATCACCATCCCGCCAATCCCCACGCGCCGCCCGGACGGCGTGACCTTCAGCTCCTCCGAGGTCAACGCTCGGCGTCTTCGCAGCTGTGGCCGCAAGAGCGAGAACGGGTGGTGGTCCACCGACATCCCGGTGGTCTCGTAGTCCTGCGACACCTCCTGCGCGACGGACAGCTTCGGCAGCTCCACCGTGGTGTCGTCCATGGGCAGCCCGAAGAACAGATCGTCCGAGTCCAGCGGCCCCAGCGCCTGGATCTCCCAGATCGCCTCGCGCCGCCCGCCCGCGATGGGCTTGAGCACGCCCGCCAACGCCAGCCGCGTGAGCTCGTACCCGGGGATCCGGGATCTCCGAGCGAGATCGCTCACGCTCAGATACCCACTCCCCCGCTTCGCGACCAACTCGCGCGCGTGCTCTTCGCGCAAGCCCTTCACCAGCCGCAGCCCCAGCCGCAGCGAAGGTTGCACCCGCCCGCCAGAGTCCGGCTTCGCGTCAGGAGGCGGCGGCTCGAACGTGCAGTCCCAGTCTGACGTGTTGATGTCGATGGGCAGCACCGTGACGCCATGCCTCCGAGCGTCTTCGATCAACGTGTGCACCGCGTAGAAACCCATCGGCTGGCTGTTGATCAGCGCCGCGCAGAACACGGCCGGGAAGTAGTACTTCACGTACGACGACGCGTACGCGATCAGCGCGAACGACGCGGAGTGCGACTCCGGAAACCCGTAGTGCGAAAAGCCGCGGAACTGCCGGAAGCACGTCTCCGCGAACTCCTTCGGATACCCGCGCGCGACGCAGCCCTCCACGAACCGCTTCTCGTACGGGATGAGCAGCTCCTCCGCGCGCTTGTGCGAGAGAATCCGCCGCAGCTGGTCCGCGTCCGCCGCCGAGAAGCCCCCCGCCGCCATCGCGAGCCGCATCGCCTGCTCCTGAAACAGCGGCACCCCCAGCGTCTTCTCCAGGATCTCCTTCACCTCCGGCGACGGATAGGTGACCGGCTCGAGCCCATCCCTCCGCCGGATGTACGGGTGCACCATCTGCCCGATGATCGGCCCCGGCCGGATGAGCGCGACCTCGATCACGAGGTCATAGAACGTCCGGGGCTTGAGCCTCGGCAGCATGCTCATCTGCGCGCGGCTCTCGATCTGGAACACGCCCACGCTGTCCGCCTCGCAGAGCATGTCGTAGACGCGGGAGTCCTCGGCCGGGATCGTCGCGAGCGTGAAGTCCTCGCCGTGCGCCTGCTTGATGTACTGAAACGACTTGCTCATCACCGTCAGCATCCCCAGCGCGAGCAGATCGACTTTCAGGATGTTGAGCGAGTTGATGTCGTCCTTCTCCCACTGGACGACGGTGCGGTCCTTCATCGACGCGTTCTCGATGGGCGCCACATCCACCAGCGCGTCGCGCGTGATCACGAAGCCGCCCACGTGGATGGAGAGGTGCCGGGGGAACCCCTCCAGCTCCGAGGCCAGCGCCTGCGTCTGCCGCACCCGCGGGTCCGCAGGCGACA
>JBJMQN010000333.1:0-6716 GCA_045802665.1 Myxococcaceae bacterium
CCTCGACGAGGGAGAGGCTGACGGCGGGGTGACGGCGATCGCGGCGAAGCCTTCCGAGCGCCTCATTCAGCGCCACCTGCGTCAGCCACGTCGAACACTTCGAGTTTCCTTTGAACCTCTTGAGCTGCGCGTAGGCGAGGACGTACGCGGCCTGCATCACGTCCTCGACCTCGGCTTCGTCGCGGATGAGCGAACGGACCGCTCGGTAGATGCGGGCGTTGTTGCGGCGCATGAGGAGCTCGAAGAGGACGAGCTCTCCTCGCAGCACCCGTTCGACGATCTGCTCGTCGGACAGTGCGCGCGCTTCTTCGAGTTTCAGCTCCGCGACCTGAGTGGGCATACCCGTGCTCCTTAGCGACGTGTGATGCCGGCCGCGGAAAAAGGTGACGAGAGGCCCCTGCCCGCCTGCCCTGCTGACAGGCGCGTGTCACCTACCCGGCGGCACCGACATCCGATTTGCAAACACGCAGTGGAGGATCGTCATGGAAAACAAGGAGCTGCATCAGTCGTATTTGCTGCTGAAAATCGTCTTTGGCGCGGTGCCGATCGTCGCGGGCCTCGACAAGTTCTTCAACCTGCTGACGAACTGGGAGCAGTACCTGAGCCCAATCGTGAAGAACGTTGTGCCTGCCGCGACGTTCATGCACGTGGTGGGAGTGATCGAGATCGTGGCCGGTGTGCTGGTGCTCTCGAAGTTCACGAGGATCGGCGCGTATGTGGTCGCGCTGTGGCTGGTCGGCATTGCCCTGAACGTCGTCACCACCGGGCACTACTTCGACATCGCGGTGCGCGATCTGGTGATGGCGTGCGGCGCCTTCACGCTCGCGAAGCTGGAGGAAGTCCGGATGCGGAGGACGGTGAAGGAACCGGTGGCCGCGCGCCGGATGGAACCGGCGACGGCGTAGAGAATCGGAGGGTGCGGGCTTCATCGCCGCGCCCTCCGCAGACTGTGGCGCGCTACTTCGCCCGCCGCGGTGCGACCTTCCCCATGAGCCAGGCGGAGATCGCGCCGCCCGCGGTGCCGATGATCGCACCCGCGAAGATCTTCTGCCCGGTGTCCGTCTTCAGCGCGAAGCGGAGCTCGTCGTAGCCGACGTGAATGTGCTTCGCGGACTCCCACCCGGCGCGGAACACGCCCTCCTCGATGAGGTCCAGAAAGAAGCTCCGAGCGATCAACGCGCCCAGAAAAAACCCGACAGGAATCAGCAGAAAGCGCATCGAAGAAAAAGGGCTAGAGGCAGGCGTGGTGGCTGGCGCAGCGCGGATTCACATACGCCTTCATGCTCCCGCCCAGCTGCGAATCCTGAGTGTCGGAGTCGGGCGACGGCGGTGCATCCGGGCGAGGCGGCGGCAGGAGATCCTGCGCGAACTGCGCGGTGAACTTCTTGAAGGTGAACTCGTAGCTCTCGATCGGCCGCGGGAAATCCTTCGGCAGCGTGCCGAGCTCTTCCGGCGACGGAGGGCTCACCTGCGCCCAGAGCTCCTTCGGGTTCTTGTGCCACAGCTCTGAGAAGACGAACTCGGAGCCGTCGGTGTTCCGTCCGGTCATCCGAACCCACGCGAGATCGTCCTTCACCTTCGCGATCTCATCGATGCGGATGCCCATCCGGAGCGTGCGGCGGAGCGCCTCGAGATCGCTGGGAGAAGTCTTGAGCCCATTCTGCTGCGCGAGCATCCGAGCGCGGTTCGCTTCCAGCGACTCCCACTCCCTCACCGACGAACGAAGAATCTCCTGCACGCGATCATCGGACGCGATGTCGAGATGAGGCGGAACGGACGAGCCCACCGACTTCTCACCTCGCAGCCACATCTGGATGTTCTTGCGGAACATCGTCGCCCACTGAGCGCGGCCACCCGGAGGCAGCGTGGCCTTGTCGAACCGTTCCGCGTCCGCGCCGGTGAGACGAAGCTGCTGCTTGAACGCGGTGTGCGCCGCGATGAACACCGACCAGCGAGCGTCCAGGTCGAAGCAATCCGCGATCGCCGGCGAGCCAATCTCCTGAGCGCGCCAGCATCCCGACACCGCGTCTTCGAGCGAGGCGAAGTTGATCTCCTGCTCGGACGAAGCCGCGTCGATGAAGTCCTTCACCAGCGTCATCGGCCGGGCGAACGCCATCCCGCGCGGATCGTTCACGACCTTGGCGCCGTTGATGCCGACCACTTCTCCGCGAGCATTGAGCAGCGGTCCGCCCGAGCTTCCGTGGCTCACCACCGCGTCGTGCTGAATCGCGCCGTGGTGAATCGCGTTCACGGTGCCGGAGGTGAACGACCACACCGTCTCCTGCGGATGCCCGAGCGCAAACACGCGATCGCCCACGTGCACCTGCCCCGTCGCGAACGGCAGGCGCGGATATTTGGAGGTGTCGGCGGTGATCTCGATGATCGCGAGGTCCGTGGCGGGGTCCGCTCGGAGGAGGCGCGCGGGGACGAGGTCTCGAGCGTTCTCGAACAGGTACCGCGACAGCCCACCGTCCATGGGCGTGTAGCTGACGCGGCCCTCCTTGTAGAGCATCGCGGAGAGCGTTCCGTCCTTCACGACGTGGAGCGAAGTGAGCACCTGGCCGTTCGCGGGAAGCAGCAGGCCTGAGCCGTAGCCCACCTGTCCATCGGGGCGATTCGCGAGGATGAGCACGACGGCGGGGAGAGCCCGCTCGAGCTGTTCGGCGGAGATGACCTCGGACTCCGCGCGACCGTTGGAGCTCGCCGCGTCAGTCGACGGCAGCGCCGCGTTCTTCACTTCGGACGGAGCATGCGCGCAGGCCGCGGAGAGCAGCAGGCAAAGCACCGAAACGAAACGTCGCAAGGACACCTCGGAGCAGAACGGCGATGCGCAGCGTAAGCGGTAGACGCGCCGCGTCCAAGGCGCACCTTCGCAAGTTGACTCGGCCCCCGGGGAAAGCCATGTACCCCCACGGTAGAACGACCGTTCCTGGTGGACGGCCTGGTCTTCAAAACCAGTGTCGGGGCGCGCGAGCGAACCGAGGGAGGTTCGATTCCTCTGTTCTACCGATTTCGGCCGGTGGACGAGAGACCCCTAACCTACGAGCTTCGGCGACTGCGGTAGGGTCGCCCGCGAATGAGACGCTTCACGCCCATTCTCTTCGCCTTCGCCGCGTGCTTTCTCGCCCGCAGCGCCGAGGCACAATGCTCGAGACCTGCCCGTCCCTGCGTTTGCGACTTCGCCGGACCAACTGCCGTCGACATGCGCGTCGCGGAGCAGGCGGATGGGGGATTGGCGTGGGAGATCCTCGATCAACGCGGCCCTCCGGTCGTCGATGCTGGGCTGCTCGTCGCGGAGCTTCCTCCCCCGACGACGGGTCAAGACGAGCGAATCTTTGGAGTCGAAAATGACCGGCCCCTCGGCGCTGCCTCCTTTACGCGCGCATCAGAAACCTACCTTTGCGACTTCGATTCGTTCCGCGGCCTTGATTCACCGGTCGTTCTGGACGCGATGACTTCCAGCAATTGTCTCGCCGCGATGGCCGACGCCGGCGTCCCTGAACCGCGCCCTACTGGCTGCGACGACACGTCCGGGCCATTCTGCGGCTGCACTTCCGCGGGCTCCTTCACGTTCGTCGCCGCGGGCATCGTCAGTGTCCTCCGATTCCGTCGACGAAGAGTTTCATGACCCTCAAGACCACCGATCTCTCCGACGCTCACCCCGACGTCTCGATCTGCGAGCCACTCTTCCGGTCGTACGGCGGCCGCGCTGCATTCTCCGGCGCGATCTCGACGGTGAAGTGCCACGAGGACAATTCGCTCTTGAAAGAGGCGGTTTCGTTCGCGGGGAACGGCCATGTGCTCGTAGTCGACGGCGGCGGTTCGAAGCGGTGCGCGCTAATGGGCGACATGCTCGGCGACGCGGCGGTGAAGAATGGGTGGGCGGGCGTGATCATCTTCGGTTGCGTCCGCGATTCGGTGGAGCTCGCGAAGCTGAAGCTCGGCGTGCTCGCGCTCGCGACGAATCCTCTGAAGAGCGAGAAACGTGGCGCCGGCCAGCGCGACGTTCCGGTCCGATTCGGCGGCGTGACGTTCAATCCCGGTTCGTTCGTCTATGTCGACGAGGACGGCGTGATCGTCAGCGCAGCGAAGCTTGCCTAGACACTCCCTGGGGGTGCTTGGAAATCGGGCGATGATTCCGGGGTCGGGCGGTCAAAATCATCGCCCCATTTCCAAGCACCCCTCACGCGCGCGTGCACCTGGCGCTCGAAGCAGCTACTCATCCGTCATCAATGCCGACTGAGAAGCAGAAGATGCTCGCGGGCGAGCTGTACCTCGCGACGGACCCCGAGCTGGTCGCCGAACGCCTTCGCTGCCGCCGACTTCTCCGCGAGCTCAACAACAGCGATCCTGCGGACGAGGTGGGCCGGCGCGGAATCCTGGCGCTTCTGCTCGGCGCGTTTCCGGAGACGGCGTGGATCGAGCCACCGTTTCACTGCGACTACGGCAGCAACATCTTCGTCGGCGCGCGCTTCTACGCGAACTTCGATTGCGTGATCCTCGATCCCGGCCGCGTAGAGATCGGCGACGACGTCCTCTTCGGTCCAGGCGTGCACATCTACACCGCGACGCACCCAACCGACGCGGCTGAGCGAGCGAAGGGTCCTGAACTGGGGAGAGGAGTCCGGATCGGCGCCCGGTGCTGGGTGGGCGGGCGATCGATCATTCTTCCTGGCGTGACGATCGGCGCAGGCGCGACGATCGGCGCGGGCTCGGTCGTGACGAAGGACGTGCCTCCGAACGTGCTCGCCGCGGGGAATCCGTGCCGCGTCATCCGCATGCTGTGACATGAGCGAACCGGCGACCTGTCCCGATCACCCTTCCCGCCGGGTTGCGACGACGTGCTCGCGGTGCGGACGGTTTCTCTGTGACTGGTGCGTGAAGAATCGAGCTCGCGAAATCCATCGTCGACGCGTGGTCCGTCGGCAGTCGGAACTGGTCAGAACAGCTGAACGATGTACCCGACCGACAGCTGCACGCCGCCCAGATTTCCCTGCACCTCCGGCAGGCTTCGCGTCGCCGCGTTCGTGGAGCTCGTGTCCGGCGTGAACTTCACGCGTTCGAAGCCGTAGCCGAGCTCCACTCCGAGGCGACCCGGGCCCATCCGGTAGCTGAGCCCCACGGCGGCTCGCGCGATGGGCGTCAGCAGTGACGGCGCGTCCGTCAGCGGCACGTCCGGAATCGAGAGCGTCTGCGACACTCGCTGCACGCCGCCCTGCGCGGTGAAGTGAATCGCCGTGAACGCTCCGAGCGGCACGCTGAACCTCGCGCCCACCAGCGCGTTCAGCGCGGTGAACTTCGCCTCCACCTGCGTCGCTCCCGTCTGTTGCACCGGCGCGAACGTGGCGACGCCCAGCGTCAGCAGTGCCTCCAATGGAATCCGCGCCGGCAGGACGCCGATTTCCGCGGCGACGCCTCCTCCGAGCACTTTACCAAAATTGCTGCGCCCGCCGAGCCATGCGCCTGCCGTCACGCTCCCCGGCTTCAGCGCGGGCAGCACCGTCACCGGCACTGACAGCTTCAGCGGCGCATCCGGAACTCTCACCTCCACCTGCGTCTCGCCGCCACGCGCCTCGTCGTCCGGGACGAGGTTCACGGCGTAGCGCCCCTCTCCGAGCTCGCGCTCCACCTCGCCCTTGATGAGATCCGACGCGAACTGCACGTTCGCGCCATTCACCGGATTGCCGCGGGCATCGCGGAGCTCGAGCGTCCCCCGGAGAGGCTCCGCGCCCGCACGCACTTTGGTCTTGGGCAGCGACATGGCGCCCTTTGCGGCGATGCCGGGCTTGAGCGGCAGCTGCAGAGTCGCCGTCGCTCGGCCGGAGCGGGCGGTGATGGTCACGTTGGTTCGCGCTTCGAACGACGGCGGGACCTCCAACACGAAGCCCTCGCCCTGCGTCTTCACCGCTCCGAAATCCGAGGTCACTTCATCGGCGGGACCGATCGCGTTGTCGCGTTCGTCGAAGCCAACGGCGGTGAGCTTCACGGTCGGCTGATCCGCTCTGACTTCAGGGGTGGCAGCCGAGAGCTCGATGCGCTTCGCGTTGCCCGGATGCACGGCGATCTCCAGCGTGGAGAAATCCGGAAGCACTCGGCCGCGCTCCTTCAGGCGGACGTGAACGATGGCCTTGCCGTTGCCGACTTTCGGGGGCGCTCGGAACGCGCTCTGCCAGAGGCCGGGACGAATCAGGCGCACCGGATCCAGCGTCCCGCGATCCACCTCCAGCACCGGCGTCACTTCCGCTCCCGCCTGCGAGCCGTCGCGCTTCACCGCGTAGATCTCCAGCGCGAGCGCCTTCTCATCCGCCCAGCTCGCCACCGCGTCTCTGCCCGCGGGCGCCAACCTCGCCCGAGCGAAATCCGGCGGCTCCAGCTGCACCGGCTTCTCCGCCTTGTTCCCGAGCCTGTCCACCGACCGCGCCTTGCCCGCATCGATGCCCGGCGGCACCTGCACCGGAATCTCCACGTGGCCCTTCGAATCCGAGGACACGTCCGACTGAAAGCGCAGCTCGCCAATCTGCAGCTCCACCTTCGCGAGCGGCTTGGTCGTCAACTTCACCGTGTGCACGCCGTAGATCGGCACCGCGGACCAGACGTTCCGCTTGTTCCCCGCCTCCGTGATCTCCGCGCGGACGATCGCGACCTGCGGATAGGTCTCCTTCGGCGGCGTGTACGTCGCGGAGAATTTCCCGCCAGCCTCGCGAGCGTCAGACACC
>JBJMQN010000334.1:0-2449 GCA_045802665.1 Myxococcaceae bacterium
AGTGGGCAGCCGGTGGGCGCCGATGCGGGCACCCTCTACTGCTGCCCGATGCACTCGGACGTCTGCTCCCCGGAGCCAGGCCGCTGCCCGAAGTGCGGAATGACACTCGCGCCCGGGGAGCGGAAATGAGGCGCGCGCTGCTGGTCACGTCGCTGCTGGTCTCCGGCTGCGCATCGATCGATCCCGCTCGGGGCCATTCGGACGTCGCGAAATCGGTCGAGGCCCGCACCGGGCTCAAGACGCACTGGGAGAACGGCACTCCGGAGGATGCGGACGTGGCGAAGCGGGTGGACGAGCTCATCCACGACGGGCTCACCCGTGAACGCGCGGTGGAGATCGCGCTCGTCAACAATCGGCGGCTGCAGGCCACTTACGAAGAGCTAGGCATTTCGCAGGCGGAGCTCGTCCAGGCGGGGCTGCTCAAGAACCCGACGTTCAGCGGCAGCGTGGGCTTTCCCATCCTGAGCGGCATCACGGAGACCGAGTTTCAGCTCGCGCAGGACTTTCTGGATCTCTTCATCCTGCCGCTGCGGAAGAAGGTCGCGGCGGAGCAGTTCGCGGCGGATACCGCTCGGGTGACGGACGCGGCGTTGCAGATCGCCACCGAGACCTCGGTCGCGTTCGTCGACGTGCAGGCGGGGGCGAAGGAGCAGGAGCTGCTCGGGACGCTCCGGGAGACAGCGGTTGCCGCCCGCGAGCTGGCGCGCAGACAACGCGAGGCGGGCAACATCACGGAGCTCGCGCTTGCGTCACAGGAGGCGACGGCTTCGACGGCGGACCTCGAATTCTCTCGCGCGCAGCTTCGTCTCCTCGAAGCGCGCGAGCATTTGAACCGGCTCCTCGGGCTCTTCGGACCCCAGACCGCCTGGAAGCTCGCCGCGGAGCTGCAGCCGCTGCCGGAGAAAGATCCGTCACTCGAGCACGCCGAATCGCGCGCGATCCGCGATCGGCTGGATGTGGAGGCGGCCCGTCGCACCGCGGACCTGATGGAAGAGGCGGTGAGCGTGGCCCGCACTTCCCGAGCGACCGGGTTCGTCGAGATCGGCATTCACACGCATCAGGATCCGAATGGACCGCGGCTGACGGGGCCCACGCTCTCGCTCGAGCTGCCGATCTTTGATCAGCGCACCGCGCTCATCGCCCGGCTCGAAGCGCAGGCTCGGCAGTCCAGAAAGACGCTGGAGGCGGTGTCCATCGACGTGCGCTCGGAGGTTCGCGTCGCGGTGGCGCGATTCACCATCGCTCGACGAGCCGCGGAGCAGTATTCGCGCGAGCTGCTTCCTCTGCGCGAACGCGTCCTTCAGCAAGCTCAACTTCAATACAACGCGATGCAACTGGGGCCGTTCGAGCTGTTGCAGGCGAAGCGCGAGCAGACGGACGCGTATCGCGGCTACCTCCAGTCCCTGCGTGATTACTGGGCCGCGCGGGCAGAGCTGGAGCGGGCCATCGGCGGATCTCTGAACGAAGGAGCAAAGCGATGAAAAAACTCACCAGGCGTGGAGTGCTCGCACGAGGGGCGGGGCTCGCGGGCGGTGCGATGCTCCTGAAGGCCGCGCAGGCGGAGGCGGCGGACACTCCCGGAGCGAAGGGGCCTCGGACCGGCAGCGACGCCGCGAATAGGACGCGCGCTCTGCCCCCCGGACTGCCGAACCGGGACTACTCGCCGGTCACCGTGCCCAACGGAACGAAATTGCCGTGGAAGATCGTGAACGGCGTGAAGGTCTTTCACCTCGTCGCCGAAGAGGTGGAGCACGAGTTCGCGCCCGGCCTTCGCGCGAGCTGCTGGGGCTACAACGGCAGCGTCCACGGTCCGCTCATCGAGGCGGTGGAGGGCGAACGCGTCCGGTTCTATGTGACCAATCGCCTCGCCGCGCCGACGACGGTGCACTGGCACGGGATGCTCGTGCCGAACGGAATGGATGGCGTGGGCGGGCTCACCCAGCGCGCAATTGCTCCCGGTGAAACGTACCGCTACGAGTTCACGCTCCGTCGAGCGGGCACGTTCATGTACCACTCCCACCACGACGAGATGACGCAGATGGGGATGGGGATGACGGGCATGTTCGTCGTCCACCCCCGTCAGCCGCGCGGCCCGAAGTTTCAGCGCGACTACGCGATCATGCTCCACGAATGGCGCATCGACGTCGGCACCCACCGCCCGAACCCGAACGAGATGACCGAGTTCAACGTCCTCACGATGAACGGCAAGGCGTTCCCCGGCACCGAGAGCCTGCTCGCCGCAGAGGGAGACAGGGTGCGGATCCGCTTCGGAAACCTCTCCGCGATGGACCACCACCCCATTCATCTGCACGGCTACCACTTCCTCATCACCGACACCGACGGCGGCCGCATCCCGGACTCCGCGCAGTGGCCGGAGACGACGGTGCTCGTTCCGGTAGGCAGCACGCGGACGATTGAATTTCTCGCGGACGAGCCGGGCGACTGGGCG